>JAICTR010000089.1 GCA_025936275.1 Burkholderiales bacterium | reverse complement strand
CGAAGTACTTGGGGTCGGGCCACGCGCGCACGCGCGTTCCCGATTCCTTGGGGGCCGCCTTGCCGACCTTCTTCAGCTTCTCGGCGGTGTCGCCGTTCTCGAAGGCGATGGCCCACACGGCGCCTTCGCGCGTGACCTGCACTTCGAGGCGCTTCGACAGCGCGTTGGTCACGGAGACGCCCACGCCGTGGAGGCCGCCGGAGAACGCATATGCGCCGCCGCCCTTCTTGTCGAACTTGCCGCCGGCATGGAGGCGCGTGTACACGACCTCGACCGTGGGCGCCTTCTCGACCGGGTGCGGACCGACCGGGAAGCCGCGGCCGTCGTCCTCGACGCTCACCGAGCCATCGGCGTGCCTCGTGACCACGATCTTCGTGGCATGGCCGCCGAGCGCCTCGTCGGCGGCGTTGTCGATCATCTCCTGGATGATGTGCAGCGGGCTGTCGGTGCGCGTGTACATGCCCGGGCGGGCGCGCACGGGCTCGAGGCCCTTCAGGACCTTGATGGACTGCTCGTCGTATTTCTGTGCCATGCCGCAATTCTAAGCCGCGCTCAGCGCGCGCCCTCGTCCTCCACCTGGAGGGCGACCAGCATGCGCGCGACCATGTTGTACGCGGCGATGGCCGCGGTGAGCTCCACGATCTGCGTTTCGCTCCAGCGCCTGCGGACTTCGGCGAAGAGCGCGTCGTCGACCTTCACCTCGCGCGTCATGGCGATCGCGTAGCGCATGGCGATGCGCTCGGCCTCGCCGAAAGCGGCATCCTGCGCGGCGCGAAGCGGGTCGGCGAGCTTCGCGCGCAACGCGTCGTCGCCGCCGGCCTTCACGTACTCGGGCCAGTGGTGGATGAACTCGTACTCCGCGCCGGTGAGGCGCGCCACCGTGCAGATCGCGATCTCGCGCACGCGCGCATCGAGCGCGAATTCGCGACGCACGGCACCGAGGAGCGCGTTCCAGCCGCGCGCGAGGGGCTCGCTCCAGAGGAGCATGAGGTCGAGGTTGAGGTACTTGCCGCCGCGGCGGGCGAGGATCGCTTCGAGGAGCTTCGGATCGCGTGCGGCGGCTTGCGGGGACCAGGCGGGAATGCGCATCGGGGCTTCGCGAAAAAGAAAAGAGCTTAGCAAAGCTGCTAAAATCTGCGTCTTTCGCACGTCACCGGAGAGGTGGCTGAGTGGTCGAAAGCGCCGGACTCGAAATCCGGTTCACGGCTCTGCCGTGACGTGGGTTCGAATCCCACCCTCTCCGCCAGATTCCACGACACGTCCGGCGTGATCCTCCTCGCGATCCTCGCCTTCGCGCTCGCCGCCTGCGGCGCCATTCCCCTCGCCACCATCGCCCGCTTCAGCGGCTTCGACGAGCAGGACTTCGCCGCGCTCGACCCGGCGGCATTGCGTGTGCGCGTCTCGGTTCCCGAGGGATTCGCGGTCGACGTCTCGCAGGTGCGCCTCGCCGCGCGCGTGGGCTTCGAGGGCTACGCGCGAACCGAGCGCTTCGACCTCGCGAGCGTGGGCGAGACGCGCGCGGTCAAGGGGGAGGGGACTTTCTCGCGCGGCACGCGCGTCGTCACGGAGACGCTGCGGTTGGCCGACCGATCGCAAGGCGGCTTCCGCGAGCTGCAGCGTGCGGCGCGGGCAAGCAAGGCGCGCGAGATCCACCTCGATGTGAGTGTCGCGCTTCGCGCGGCACCGAAGGGCGCGCGGTCGGTGAAGGTGTGGATCGAGATGCGGCTCTCGCCGGGGGAAGGCTACGTGACCCTGATCGACGGGGGCACGATCGCGCTCGGCAAGACCGAGGTGTACGGGACGCCCGCGCCTCAGCAGCCCTGATTGCGGATCCGGTCCTCGACGCCGTCGGCGTCCTCGTCGTTGGTGCGCGTGGCGAGCTGCGAGAGCCGAACGTTGGCCGCGACGAAGAAGGCCGCCATGCGATGGATCAGCCGCTCGCAGCGCACGTCGCCTTCGAAGTGCCGCGTGGCGAGCGCGAAGCCGTAGCTCGCGATGTCCGCGCCGTTCACCATGCGGTTGGGCTTGCAGTCCTCGGGCAGGCGCGAGATCTCGAAGTGGTGCGACGTGATGTAGTCGCGCGCCACCTCGACCACCTCGAGCTCGGAGCACGCGACGTCCAGCCTCTCCTGCCAGGAAAGGGCCCTCATCCCGCGATCCGTACGTCCTGCGAAAGCCGGCATGGCCATTCGCGACTCGTTGTGCTTTTCACCTGCACCGATGATCCTTGCAACCGATCGGCCAGTCTGTCGGCGGCGACAGCCATCTGTCTGTAGGCATCGTCCTACCTCCGGATGGGATCGCATTTCAGCGCAATGCAAGGGCTTCGGTGGGAAAATGGGCTTCACCCTCCGAGGAGCTTGCCCATGAGCGCGACCTATTCGGTCCTGGTCGCCGATGCGGACCGCGACTGCGCCGACGCGATCGCGCTGCTGCTCAACCGCAGCGGCATCGAGGCGAGCTCCACCTACGATGGGCGCGAGGCGATCATGCTCGCGGAGCGGCTGCATCCTTGCGCCGTGGTGATGGAGACGCAGATGCCTTGCGTTTCCGGCTACGAAGCGGCGCGCGAGATGCGCCAGCGCCTGGGCCTGGGGCTGCGCCTCGTCGCGTACACGCAGTTCGCCTCCCACGCGGAGCGCATGCGCATCGCCGACGCCGGCTTCGATGCGTGCGTCCCGAAGACCGCCGAGACGCTGGAGCTGCTGCGCGTGATGAGCCCCACGGTGCACGACACGGTGGTGCAGTCGATCCGCGTGAACGTGCGCCAGATGCGCAACCAGCTCACGCTCGCCGGCTCGCTCCTCGACCATGCGGACATCGCGGCCGATTCGCGCGTGCGCAACGGCATCCAGGCGTTCCTCGGCACGCGCATCGAGGGCGTGGTCGCCTCGATGTCGGGGCTGCCGCTCGCGGCGGCGGAGCGCGCGGAGCTGTGGGGCGAGGTCGAGGCGCTGCGCGAACGCGTGCAGCGCTACGCGCCGAGCTGAGAGCTCAGCCCGCCGAAGGAACCGCGCGCCGCGGCGGCTCGCGCACCGGCGTCGCGGTCGGATCGCGCAGGTCGTAGCGCGGCCACATCGCCGCGGCCACTTCCCAGATCAGCGCATCGCAGCCGTTCACGCACGGCGCGGGCGTGCCGATGCGCCAGTTCGCCGAAACCTCGTCGGGACGCTCGATCAGGAACGGCAGCGGCATGCGGCACTGGCAGCCGCTGGTGCGCTTGGCGCGCAACTCGTCGGTGAGCAGCTTGTAGAGGCCGCCGGGTGAGAGGGACTGTCGTTTCATCGTGAATCCAGGATGCGAATCAAGAGGCTACGGGCCGCTCCCGATGCTGGCTGTAGGGGCGGAGCGCGGGGTGCGGTAGGAATCGGCCGACACCGGACGCGCGCATGTCGGGGCGATCCCACGACGAAGCGCGGCATGCGCCGCTGGACTCGCGAGCCGCGCCCCGCAAACCTAGAACACATGGATCCGAAGGAGGAAGCGCCATGCGCTCGACCTGCACTGCATTGATTCTCGGCGCCGCGCTCGCCGCGTTGCCGCTCGCCGGGCATGCGATCGGCAAGAACGAGAAGGGCTGCCTCGTGGGCGGTGCCGCCGGAGGCGTCGGCGGCAAGTTGCTGGGCGATCATCCGATCCTCGGCGCGGCCGCGGGCTGCGCGGTCGGCACCTACGTCGTGCGCGATCGCGACCTCAAGGAGCGCGAGGCGGAGAAGCGCGAGCACGAGAAGGCCGCGCACCACTCGGCCAAGCGGCACGCTCGCGAGCGCGAGGAAGAGCGCGCGCAACGCGACGCCGAGCAGCGCGACCGCAATCCGCCATCGTGATCCCATCGACCATCAACGATCGCCTCCACAGGAGATTCCCATGAGCGACGACAGGACACGCCGCGGCTCGCCCGATCGCGACCGCATCGACATCCACGATCCCGACGAGGTCCGCAACTGGACCGAATCGCTGGGCGTGAGCCGCGAGGAGCTGGAGCGCGCGGTGCAGGCCGCCGGCGATCGCGCCGACCAGGTGCGCGAGTACCTGCGCGGCCGCGCGAGCTGAACCGTCTGGGCAGGGAGGTTGCGAGCCGGCCCTCAACGGGGCCGCGCTTCGCTTCCGCGCCTTCGATTGGGACGCGCTTCACGCAGCGAGGCGCCCGGCTGCAACCAGCGGCGGAACCAGTCGATCGCATGCAGGGACACTTCCTCGAGGGCGCCCGGCTCCTGGAAGAGGTGTGAAGCGCCGGGCACGATCTCGATGTCCTTGTCGCACTGCAGCTGCGAGAGCGCCTGCTGGTTGAGCACGAGCACCTCGCGATCGCGCTCGCCGACGACGAGGAGCGTCGGCGCCACCACCAGGCCCAGGGCCTGCGCGCCCGCCAGATCCGGGCGCCCGCCGCGCGAGACCACCGCGCTGATCCGGTCGCCCAGGTGCGATGCGGCGACCAGCGCGGCCGCGGCGCCGGTGCTCGCTCCGAAGTAGCCGATCGACACCCCCGAGTCGTTCACGAACTGGCCCACGGCCCACTCGGTCGCCGCCTCGAGGCGATCGCCGAGGAGGTGGACGTCGAAGCGCAGCCGCCCGGTCGCGCGATCGATCACGTCCTCCTCCTCGCTGAGGAGGTCGAAGAGCAGCGTGGAAAGCCCCGCGCCGCGGATCGCTTCGGCGACCGCGAGGTTGCGCGGGCTGCGCCGTCCGCTGCCGCTGCCATGCGCGAAGATCACCAGCGCATCGTTCGCGCCGGCATGCTCGAGCGTTCCGGAAAGGAGCGCGCCCTCCGCGTCGATGCGCACGTCAGGCATGGACAGCTCCCGCGCGGTCGCCGACGGCATGCGCTCGCGAATTCCCGATGATGTGTGCCATGGCGCTCCTCCGTGCTTCGGAGGTACGACCGTGCGCGCGGACAAGCGGTTCTGGCGCTAGGAGGCGTCCACTTGGCGCGGTCCGATCACGCGCCGTTGCCAGTCGTAGAGGCGGTCGCGCCAGCGGTCGATGCGGTAGCCCTGCGCCTCGGCCTTCGCCTCGGTCTCGAGGTCGTCGTAGGGCAGGCGGTGGAATTGCAATTCCAGCGACACGCTGTCGAATATCGCGCACTCGGCGAGCTTCGCCACGTGCTTGCGCGAGGCATCGACCGATCCGGGATTCACGAAGTAGCGCCGATCGGAGCGCAGGCGCACGCGCTCCGCGACCGGAATTTCCCGAACCTGCTCGTCGCCCACCTCGACGATGCGTTGCTCGTGCGTATGCCCGTAGAAGCACACGCGCGCCGCCGGGAAATCCTGGCGCAGGAACATCGCGTTCTGCGCGAAGTGCCGCGGCTGCGTCATGTACTGCTGCACGTCCCGAACGCCGCCATGCGTGAGGACGATGTTCCCTTCGATCACGCGATGGTCCGGGAGGCCGCGCAGGTGCGAGATGGTCTGCGGCTGCAGCGTGCGCCGCGTGCGCTTCAACGAATGCATGGCCTTGTTGGAGCAGCGCTCGAAGCCGAGGAGGCCGGTGCCGATGAGGTCGTGGTTGCCGGCGATGGAGATCGCGTCCCGGCTGCGCAGCATCGCGACGCACGCATCGCCGTCGGCGTTGTAGCCCACGATGTCGCCGACGCAAAGGAACCGCGACACGCCGCGCGACTCGAGCAGCGCGAGCGCCGCCTCGAGCGCCTCGCGGTTGCCGTGGATGTCGCCTAGGACGCCGTAGAGAGCCATTGGCGTACCAGGGCGAGCACCCAGCCGGAGCCGCGCGCGGCCTTGCGCGCCACGCGCAGGCGCCAGAAGCGCAGCCACGGTCCCGGGTCGTGCCAGGCGAAGAGGTTGCAGACGCGCCGCGAGAACGCGATCGAGGCGAGCCAGCCGGGGAAGGAGAGCTCGCCGCGCGCGTGCATCACGCGATAGGCGCGCCAGTCGTTCTCGAGCGAGAGCCAGCGGTACGCGGTGCGCGCGCGCATCGGCTCGGGGCGCTTGCGCTCGAGGAGGTAATCGTAGGCGACGCGCATCAGGTTCACGCCGTTCCTCGTGCCGAGGTAGTGCCAGAGGTTGTAGCGGGCGTTGACCTCGAGGAGCAGCCAGCGGCCGTCGCGCGGATCGCGCTTGAAATCCATCTTGAACGGGCCCTTCAGCGGCAGGCGACGGGCGATGTCGCGGCCCAGCGTCGCGAGCTGCTCGTCCTCGGCGAGCTCGATGAAGGCGCTCTCGCCGGTGAGCGGCGGATCGGTGCGGATCTTGCGGCCCACGAAGCTCGCGAGCACCTCGCCCTTCTCGTCGGCCACGCCGTGGAAGGACCAGAGCGAGCGGTCGTCGCCCGGGATGTATTCCTGGAAGGCGAGGCGGTCGTGGAAGAGTGCCACCACCGGATCGGCCATCGCCTCGGCACCGTTGGGGAAGATGCGCGCCTTGCCGCCATCGGCGAAGAGCCGCGCGTGGAGCTGCGAGTCGTGCCAATCGATCTTGCTCTTCGGCTTCACCAGCACCTCGCCCATCGCGTCGATGAGCGAAGCCGCGCCGTTTCCGTTCCAGAGGTATTCGCGCGGCACCGGCAGGCAGCGGCTCGCGGCGAGCGATTGGAAGCTCGCCTTGTCGAGCAGCGCGTTGGCGATCGCCGCATCGGTGAGGAGCAGCAGGAAATGGCGCGAGAGCCGTTCGCGATGCGCGTACACGAGCTTCAGCGCGTCGTCGCTGCCGCACATGAGCGGCACGCGGCGCCTCGCGAAGCTGCGCAGGCGCTCGCCGTATCGGACCAGCGTCTCGATGCAATCGCGGTGGTCGTAGGGCGGCAGGGGGGCGCTCGCGCGGCAGTGGCGCGAGGCGAACGCGGGCTCGGAAGGATCGGGCGAAGCGACCACGGCCGGAATGCCGGCGAGGCCGAGGCAGCGCACGAGGTTCACGCCGCCGAGCAGGAGCACCGGGACCGTGCCCGAGTCGAACGGCAGGGGGGTGGGACGAGGGGAGGTAGCCATGACGCCATGGGCCTTGTAGGAGGTTTCACCCACTGTAGATCGGGTGGAATACGCGCCCATGGCGCTCGCCGGCCACGAGGTGGTCCATGCGGACCATGGGGGGCGCCATGGCGGGAAAGATTGGGTTCGTAGCCTGCAGGCATCGATTCCTGCGGAGGAGCCCATGCTCGTCGCGATCCACCAACCGAACTTCCTGCCGTGGTTGGGCTACTTCGACCGCATGGTGAACGCCGATCTTTTCGTGCTGCTCGACCACGTGCAGTTCGAGCGGCGCAACTACCAGAACCGCACGATGATCCGCCTCGAGGGCGAGGCGCGCTGGCTCACCGTGCCCGTGGTGCAGCTCTCGCAGAAGGAGCGCATCGTCGAGAAGCGCGTGGACAATCCGGCCGAAGAGACCGCGCGCTGGTGGGGTCCCAACAGCTTCAACACGCTGCGCTACGCGTATCGCAAGGCGCGGCATTTCGACGAGTACGCCCCGCGCGTGAAGGAGCTCCTGGAGACGCGCTGGGAGAAGCTCGTCGACCTCAACATCGCGACGCTGGAATTCGCGCGCGAGGCGCTCGGCATCCGCACGCCGATGATCCGCAGCTCGACGCTGGATGTGCAGGGCCAGCGCTCGGAGCTCCTGCTCAACATCTGCAAGAAGGTCGGCGCGACCGCGTTCCTGGGCGGCATGGGCGGCTCGCGCGCCTATCTCGACAAGGAGGCGTTCGCCGCCGCGAACATGGGCGTGGTGTGGCAGGACTTCCGCCATCCGCAATACGCGCAGTGCGGCGACGCGCCGTTCACGCCGGGCCTGTCCGTGCTCGACGTGCTGTTCAATTGCGGAAGCGCGAGCCGCGCGCTCGCCTGGCCTTCCGCGGTCGGCAACGATGCGCTCCTTGCAGCCTGAGCACGCCGCGCGCTGGTACGAGGACAAAGTCCGGCGCTATGGCTTCGACTACCGCGGCTTGGGCTTCCGCACGCGCTCCTCGCAGGAGAAGCGCTTCGAGGCGCTGCTCGCGTTGGGCGATTTCGCGGGGCGCCGCGTGCTCGACGTGGGATGCGGTTTCGGCGATCTCCTCGCGTTCCTCGTGGAGCGCGACATCCATCCGCTGTACACGGGGCTCGATGTGTGCGAGCCGATGGTCGAGCGCTGCGAGGAGCGCTTCCCGCCGGGCGCCGGACGCTTCGTCGCCGGCGACGTGCTCGATCACGAGCCCGACCAGGCCTATGACTACGTGGTCGCGAGCGGTCTCTTCGGGCTCGACTCGCCGGGCACGCGCGAGCGCATCGTGCCGACCCTCGAGCGCATGTTCGCGTGGGCGCGCATCGGCATGGCGGTGAATTTCCTCAGCGCGCGCTACCAGCCGCAGGCCGAAGGACGGATCTACGTCGATCCTTCGAAGGCCCTGGAGGCGGCCTTCGCGCTCACGCCCGCGGTGCGCCTCGAGCACAACTACCTGCCGAACGATTTCACGCTGTACCTGTATCGAACGCCCGCCTGGCAAGGCGGTGAAGCGAGGACGCCATGAAGAGGGCTTGCGAGACCGAGGTGCGGCCGGCCGGACACTCCCTGCCGCACCGGTATGCGGGGAAGACCGTGATCGCCGTGGGCGCCCATCCCGACGATCTCGAGATCGGCATCGGCGGCACGCTCGCGCGGCTGCAGCGCGACGGTGCGAATGTCGTGATGATCGTGGTCTCGATTCCGAAGGACTACGAGGTGCGCCTCGCCGAGGCGAAGCGCGGCGCGGAGATCCTCGGCTGCGAGCTGAAGCTCCTGGTCGAAGACGGGCCGAAGCGCATCGAGGACATGAAGACCTGCGAGCTGGTGGGACTCCTCGATGCCGCGATCCGCGACTACAAGCCCGCGGCGCTCCTCACGCACAGCAGCGTCGATTTCCACAACGACCACCTGCTGGTCTACAACGCGTGCCTGCCCACGCAGCGCCTCGCGTACTTCGATTTCTTCTCGTACCACCCGACCAACTGCCGCCCGGTGCCCATCGCCTTCCACCCGCGCGCCTACGTCGACGTGACCGAGACCATCGACGCGAAGATGCACTCCATCACCGCCCACGCGAGCCAGTTCGGCGGCCGCGGCCTCGACACCGAGATGTACCGCGAGCACGCCCACATGCAGGGCCGCATCATCGGCGTGCCCTACGCCGAGGGGCTGGATGTGGTGCGGATGGTTTTGACCTAAGCGAGGGAGAGGGTCGCCAAGGTCTCCCTCTCCCTT
>JAICTR010000303.1 GCA_025936275.1 Burkholderiales bacterium | reverse complement strand
CGCCCTTCGTGCGCCATTTCCTGCACCAGCAGTACGCGGAGATGATCGAGCGCTACAAGGAAGCGTTCCTGCGCGCGCTGCCCCATCTCTCGCGCCAGGAGCTCACGTGGCGGCTGCACTTCGTGATGGGCGCGCTTTCCTATACGCTGGCCGGCACCGACGCGCTGAAGCTCTTCGCGCAGGTGACCCAGGCCGACAACGACGAACTGCTGCTGCAACGGCTCGCCCCATTCCTGGTGGCGGGATTGAAGGCCCCCGCGCTCGCCGATACGCGCAAGCTCGAGCTGGTGCGCGGCTCCTGAAGGAGGTTCCATGACACTCGCCATCGTCGCCCCGCTCTGCGCCGTCGCCATCGCCTGGACGCTCGCTTATCACCGCGCCAACGGGCTCGCGTGGTCGCTCGCCTTCGCGGCCGGCGTTGCCGCGCTGCAGGCCTTCACGGCGGCGCCCGCGGCGCTCGTCACGGCGCTGTGGATCGCCGTGGCGCTCTTCGCCGCCTTCTCGGTCGTGAAGCCGCTGAGGCGCGCGGCGGTCACGCGCCCGATCTTCGGCCTCTACAAGCGCATCCTCCCGCAGGTCTCGCAGACCGAGCAGGAGGCGCTCGACGCGGGCAGCGTGTGGTGGGACGCGGACCTCTTCACCGGGCGGCCCGACTGGGAGAAGCTCCTCGCCTATCCGCAGGCGAAGCTCACCGCCGAGGAGCGCGCGTTCGTCGACGGACCCGTCGAGCAACTGTGCGCGATGCTCGACGAATGGGACATCACGCACAACCGCATGGACCTCCCCCCCGAGGCGTGGAAGTTCATCCGCGAGAAGGGCTTCCTCGGCATCATCATCCCCAAGGCGTACGGCGGCCTCGGCTTCTCGGCGTACGCGCACTCGGAGATCGTCACCAAGATCTCCACGCGCAGCGGCACCGCGGCCGTGACCGTGATGGTGCCCAACTCGCTCGGGCCCGCGGAGCTCCTCATCCACTACGGCACCGACGCGCAGAAGAACCACTACCTGCCGCGGCTCGCGAAGGGGCTCGAGATCCCGTGCTTCGCGTTGACGAGCCCCGAGGCGGGATCGGACGCGGGGTCGATTCCCGACTTCGGCATCGTGTGCAAGGGCCTGCACGAAGGCCGCGAGGTGACCGGCATCCGCCTCACCTGGGACAAGCGCTACATCACGCTCGGTCCCGTGGCCACGATCCTCGGGCTCGCGTTCAAGCTCTTCGATCCCGACCGCATCCTCGGCGGCGAGGAGGAGCTGGGCATCACGCTCGCGCTGGGTCCCACCTCGCACAAGGGCGTGAACATCGGCCGGCGCCACATTCCGTTGAACAGCGCGTTCATGAACGGCCCCACCACCGGGAAGGACGTCTTCATCCCGATGGACTGGGTGATCGGCGGCACGGCGCAGGTCGGGCGCGGCTGGCGGATGCTGGTCGAGTGCCTCGCCGCGGGCCGCTCGATCTCGCTCCCCTCGATGTCGATGGCGGCGGGCAAGATCGGCAGCCGCGCCACCGGCGCCTACGCGCGCATCCGCTCGCAGTTCAAGACGCCGATCGGCAAGTTCGAGGGCGTGCAGGAGCCGCTCGCGAGGATCGGCGGCAACACCTATCTCATGGATGCCACGCGGCGCCTCACCATGGCGGCGCTCGACCTGGGCGAGAAGCCCTCGGTGATCTCGGCGATCTGCAAATACCACATGACCGAGCGCATGCGCTCGATCCTCGCCGATGCCATGGACATCCACGGCGGCAAGGGCATCTGCATGGGCCCGAACAACTACCTCGGCCGCGCGTGGGAGACGGTGCCCATCGCGATCACCGTCGAGGGCGCCAACATCCTCACGCGCTCGATGATCATCTTCGGCCAGGGCGCGATCCGCTGCCATCCGTTCGTGCTGAAGGAGATCGAGTCCGCGGGGAAGAACGACCTCGCGGCGTTCGACCGCGCGCTGTGGGGGCACATGGCGTTCACCGTCTCGAACGCCGCGCGCTCGCTGTGGCTCGGCCTCACCGGCGGCAAGGGCATCTCCGTGCCGGGCCCGCGCGAGACGCGGCGCTACCTGCAGCTGATGACGCGGTTTTCCTCGGCCTTCGCGCTGCTCGCCGACGCCTCGATGTTCGTGATCGGGGGAAGCCTGAAGCGCAAGGAGATGATCTCCGCGCGCCTGGGCGACATCCTCTCGCTCCTCTACATGGCCTCGGCCACCGTGAAGCGCTTCCAGGACGAGGGCTGCCAGAAGGAGGACCTGCCGCTCCTCACCTGGGCGATGCACGACAGCTTCTTCAAGCTGCAGGTGGCGATGGACGGCGTGCTGGAGAACTTCCCCAACCGCTTCGTCGCGGCGATGCTGCGCGTGCTGGCGTTCCCCAAGGGCCTCACGCTCGATGCGCCGCGCGACGCATGGGCGAAGCGCGTGGCGGAGATCCTCATCACGCCGGGCGCCGCGCGCGATCGCCTGACCGAAGGGGCGTATGCGCCGCAGCGCGAGGACGACGTGATCGGGCGCCTCGACATCGCGATGCAGGCGGTGATCGACGCCGATCCCATCGAGGCGAAGCTGCGCCGCGCGGCGAAGGAAGGCAAGCTCCCGCAGCGCACGCTCGCCGAGCGCCGCGCCGCCGCGCTCGCGCAGGGCCTCATCACCGCGGCCGAGCTCGAGCAACTCAACCGCACCGAGCGGCTGCGCCGCGAGGTCATCCGCGTCGACGACTTCGACCATGACCTCTCGCGCGGCGCCGCGCAGGAGGAAGCATGGCAGCAGGAAACGCGCAGGAAAGCCGCCGCCGAGTCTTTGTAGTCGACGGCGCGCGCACGCCGTTCCTCAAGGCGAAGGTCGGTCCGGGCCCGTTCACCGGCTCGGACCTCGCGGTGAACGCGGGGCGGCCGCTCTTGCTTCGCCAGCCGTTCGCGCCCGACGCGTTCGACGAGGTGATCCTCGGCGCGGCGCTCCCGTCCGCCGACGAGGCCAACATCGCGCGCGTGGTGTCGCTGCGCCTGGGCTGCGGTGAGAAGGTGCCGGCGTGGACGGTGATGCGCAACTGCGCTTCCGGATTGCAGGCGCTCGATTCGGCGGCGGTGAACATCCTCGCAGGGCGCGCGAACCTCGTGCTCGCCGGCGGCACCGACGCGATGAGCCACGCGCCGCTCCTCTTCGGCCCGGCGATGGTGAAGTGGCTCGCGCAGTGGTATGCGGCGAAGAGCTTCGGGCAGAAGGCGGCGCTCGCCGTGCGCTTCCGGCCGGCCTACCTCGCGCCGGTGATCGCCATCCTGCGGGGGCTCACCGACCCGGTCGTGAAGGTCTCGATGGGATCCACCGCCGAGATCGTCGCCAAGCGCTTCGGCATCACGCGCGAGATGATGGACGAGTACGCGGTGGAGTCGCACCGGCGCCTCGCCTTCGCGCAGGACAACGGCCACCTCGAGGAGATCATGCCGATGTACGGGCCCGACGGCACCGTGTACGCGGCGGACGACGGCCTGCGCCGCGATTCCAGCGTGGAGAAGCTCGCGAAGTTGAAGCCCGCGTTCGATCGCACCTACGGCAACGTCACCGCCGGCAACAGCTCGCAGGTCACCGATGGCGCCGCGATGCTGGTGCTTGCCTCCGAAGACGCGGTGGAGAAGCATGGTCTAACGCCCCTCGGCCGCATCGTCGATACGCATTGGGGCGCTCTGGATCCCTCGGAGATGGGCCTCGGTCCCGTGCATGCGATCACGCCGCTCCTCGTGCGCCACGGCTACACGTGGGACGACATGGACGCGGTGGAGGTGAACGAGGCATTCGCCGCGCAGGTGCTGGGCTGCCTCGCGGCGTGGGAGAGCGACGAGTATTGCCGCGAGCATTTCGGCCTCGACCACGCCTTCGGCAAGCTCGATCGCGCGAAGCTGAACGTCGACGGCGG
>JAICTR010000533.1 GCA_025936275.1 Burkholderiales bacterium | reverse complement strand
TCGGCGCGGCGGCGAGCGCGTACACGCAGCGCCACGGCGAGGGCGGCCGCGCGCTCCTCGCGCGCATGTGGCGCGAGTGGCCATTCTTCCGCGCCATGCTCTCCAACCTCGACATGCTGCTCGCCAAGGCCGACCTCTCGGTCGCCGCGCGCTACAAGGAGCTCGACGCCGACAAGGCGCGCGCCGATGCGATCTTCGCGCGCATCCGCGGCGAGTTCGACCTCACCGTGCGCATGCTCTTCGAGATCACGGGTGCCGGCGCCTTCCTCGAGGCGAACCCATCCCTCGCGCGCTCGATCCGCAACCGCTTTCCCTACCTCGACCCGCTGAACCACCTGCAGATCGAGCTCCTCAAGCGCCACCGCGCCGGCGCCGCCGACGACCGGGTGCGGCGCGGAATCCACATTTCCATCAACGGGCTGGCGGCCGGGCTCAGGAATTCGGGCTGAAGTCTCCCTCTCCCTTGGGAGAGGGCGAGGGGAGGGTGAGCGCCGTCCTACCCTCTCCCCGGCCCTCCCCCAAGGGGGAGGGAGGATTCTTGCGGGAACGCGCGGCGGCCCCATTTCATCGAATGTCGAAACGAAAGGCGAAGACCATGACGCAAGCGGCCCGCATCCCCGCGATCGACCCGAAGATCTCCGATACCGAGCTCGCGCAGCGCGTGGCGACCGGGGAGGAGGCGGCGCTCCGGCTGCTCATGAAGCGCCACAACCAGACGCTCTTCCGCACCGCGCGCGCGATCCTGCGCGACGACGCCGAGGCGGAAGACGCGGTGCAGGACGCGTACCTCAAGGCGATCCGCGGTCTCGAAGGCTTCCGCAGCGACTCGAAGCTCTCGACCTGGCTGGTGCGGATCACGGTGAACGAGGCGCTGGGCAAGCTGCGGCGCTCGCGCCGCGCGGCGCAGGTGATTCCGCTCGCCGGCGACATCGGCGACGGCACGGAGGCCCACGAGAACGTGATGGACGAGAAGACCGAGACCCCCGAGCAGCAGGCGCTGCGCGCCGAATCGCGCCGCATCATGGAGGCGAAGATCGACGCGCTTCCGGATTCGTTCCGCGCCGTGTTCGTGCTGCGCGCGATCGAGGAGCTTTCCGTCGAGGAGGCCGCGGCCGTGCTCGATATCCCCGAGGCGACGGTGCGCACGCGCTTCTTCCGTGCACGCGGGCTGCTTCGCGAGTCGCTCTCCCGCGAGCTCGACCTCGCCCTCGACAACGCGTTCCATTTCGCCGGCGAGCGCTGCGACCGCATCACCAATCGCGTGCTCGCGAAGCTGCGCGAGGCGAACGCGGGCTGAGCGTCCCGGTCAGCGCGTCGCCGCCGCGCGGCGCGCCCAGGTCATCCGGGCGAAGAGGCCGTCGCGATCCACCGCCGCGTGCTTCACCACCGCCGCGAGGTGCACGGCCACCGCGGCCGCGAGCAGCCATGAAGCGGCGAGGTGCACCTCGCTCATCGAGTGCTTCAGCGCCTCGTCCTTCGCCGCCCACGACGGCAGCACGGTGCCGAAGAAGCGCACTGGATAGCCGCTGAACGCGGAGCCGAGGTAGCCCGCGAGCGGCATGGCGATCAGCAGCGCATAGAGCAGCACGTGGTTGG
>JAICTR010000068.1 GCA_025936275.1 Burkholderiales bacterium | reverse complement strand
GACGGCCCGCCTTATGTCACCGGCGCGCAGATCGGCGATACCGGCACCGGCCTGCACCTCGCGATCGGCATCCTCGCGGCGCTCCACCAGGCGACGGTGGCCGGCGAAGGCCAGTACGTCGAGGTGGCGATGATGGACGGCGTGATGAACCTCTGCCGCGTGAAGTTCCGCGACCACCAGCGCCTCACGCGCGGCTCGCTCTCGGAGTATTCGGTCCCTACCTACCAGGGCATGGGCGACGTGCCGCGCGCGGGCAACGACTCGGGCGGCGGCCAGCTCGGCAACGCCATCCACTGCAAGCCGCACGGCTCCAACGACTGGCTCTACATCGTGGTGCAGGAGGCGGTGTACGAGAAGCTCGCCAAGCGCATCGGGCCCGATGTCGGCGTGCCGGACATGGCGAGCGACGCGCGCCTCGCGACCATCGGCGAGCGGCGCAAGAACCAGAACCTCATGTGGACCCTCATCAACAAGTTCGCGGAGAAGTACACCAAGCGCGAGCTGATGGCGATCCTGAACGAGCTCGATGTCCCGTGCGGCCCGATCATGTCCACGAGCGACCTCGCGAACGACGAGCACGTGCGCGGCCGCCAGATGTGGGTCGAGCTCGACCACCCGCAGCGCGGCAAGTGGCACAACGTCGGCATGCCGATCAAGCTCTCGGCTTCGCCCGCGGTGATCAAGAGGAGCCCGCTCCTCGGCGAGCACACCGAGGAGGTACTGAAGGAAGTGCTGGGCTACGACGAATCGAAGATCCAGTCGATGAAGACCGCCGGCGCCTTCTCCGCCCCGCCGAAGAAGGTCGCCGCGTAGGAAGTGAAGTTCAGTAGGCAAAAGTCCATCGACGCCGATGAACGCAGATGAAACGCGGATGGCCGCAGTGATCTTGGGTCACGTGCGTCGAGGTCATTCGTTCAAGTGCCTGCCGCGTTCATCGGCGTTTTCATCGGCGTTCATCTGCGTTTCCCGCCTTAGGGTTCCCAAAAAATGAAAATCGCGATCATCGGACAACAGGATTTCGGCAAGGCGGTGCTCGAGGCATTCCTCGCGCGCGGCGATACGGTGGGCGCCGTGTTCTGCGCGCCGGAGAAGGAAGGCGCCAAGCCGGATCCGCTGCGCACCGCCGCGCAGGAGAAGGGCCTCAAGGTGCTGCAGCTGCCGAACCTCAAGGGTCCCGAGGCGCTGCAGGCGATGCGCGACTGCAACGCCGACATCGGCATCATGGCCTACGTGCTGCAGTTCGCGCCGCAGGAGTTCGTGAACATCCCCAAGCACGGCACCATCCAGTACCACCCGTCGCTGCTGCCGAAGTATCGCGGCCCGTCGTCGATCAACTGGCCGATCTCGCTCGGCGAGAAGAAGACCGGCCTCACCATCTTCCGGCCGAACGACGGCCTGGACGAGGGCCCGGTGGTGCTGCAGAAGGAAACGGAGATCGGGGAGAACGACACCATCGGCACGGTGTATTTCGATCGCCTGTTCCCGATGGGCGTGAAGGCGATGCTCGAGGCGGCGGACCTGGTCGTCGCGGGCAAGCACAAGGAAGTGGTGCAGGACGAATCGCAGGCGACGTACGAAGGCTGGTTCCGCGCCAACGAGTCGAAGATCAATTTCCATGGCCACGTCTCGCGCGTGCACGACCTCATCCGCGCCGCCGATCCGGCGCCGGGCGCGTGGACCACGTTGAACGGCAAGAAGGTCCAGCTCTTCGGCTCGAAGAAGCACCTCGTGCGCACCTTCGGCGCGGTGAAGGGCAAGGTGGGCGAGATCACCGAGATCACCGACGCATCGATGCGCATCACCTGCCAGGGCGGACAAATCGAAGTGGCGAAGGTGAAGGGCGAGGAGACGAAGAAAATCTCGCCCGCGGAGTGGGCGAAGGGCGCCGGCGTCGCGGTCGGCACGATCCTCGGCTCCTGACCGGCCGCTGTAGGAGGCGTCGGACCGCAAAAGCAGCCGACGGCGACAGGTTCGGCGAAATCCGCGAAGCGCGGGCGCTGTCTCATGGTTTCCATCCCCAACGACGGAGACAACATGAGATACATCGCGCTTCCCCTCGCGGCGATCGCCATCGCGGCGCTCGCCGGATGCGACCGCCCCGGCCCCGCTTCCTCCACCACGGTGGTGAAGGAGCCGGGCGTGCAGACCGAAAAGGAAACGGTACGCGAGGTGCCGCAAGCCCCGGCGAGCTCCTCGACGACCGTCGTGCAGCCCGCGCCGGCCGCGCCGAGCGCGTCGACCACGGTGGTCGAGCCGTCCTCGTCGCCGGCTCCGTCGACCCGCGTGAACGTCGACGCGAGCAAGCCGGAGGCGACGACCGAGAAGTCGCGCTCGAAGTCGACCACCATCGACACGCCGGCGGGCACCGCGACGCGGACCGATACCGACACGCGCACTTCGAAGTAGCGAGCGGCAAACCCGAGCCCCTCCTCGCGCCGCGAGGAGGGGCTTTTACTTGCGCGCGATTCCCGTCGCCGGCATTTGCGCGACAATGAGCGCCTCCTCCCATCCCGACCGAGACACTGCCATGCCCCACGCGATCCGTTTCCACAAGACCGGCGGCCCCGAAGTCCTGCAGTGGGAAGAGGTGAAGGTCGGCGATCCGGGCCGCGGCGAGCTGCGCATCGCGCACAAGGCGGTGGGACTCAACTACATCGACACGTATCACCGCAGCGGGCTCTATCCGATGCCGCTTCCCTCGGGCATCGGCCTGGAGGCGGCCGGCGTGGTCGAGGCGGTAGGCGAGGGCGTGACCGAGTTCAAGGTCGGCGATCGCGTGGCCTACTGCAACGGCCCGATCGGCGCGTATTCCGAAGTGAAGATCCATCCCGCCGAGCGCTGCGTGAAGGTGCCCGAGGGAATCAGCTTCGAGCAGGCGGCGTGCATGATGCTGCAGGGCCTCACCGTGCAATACCTGATTCGGCGGCTGCACGTGGTGCCGAAGTCGGGCGACACCGTGCTCTTCCATGCGGCCGCCGGCGGCGTGGGCCTCATCTTCTGCCAGTGGGCGAAGGCGCTCGGCATCCAGGTGATCGGCACAGTGAGCTCGGAGGAGAAGGCGAAGCTCGCGCGCGACAACGGCTGCACGCACACCGTGATCTACACGAAGGAGGATTTCGTGGCGCGGGTCGCCGAGATCACCGGCGGCAAGAAGGTGCCGATCGTGTACGACGGCGTCGGCAAGGACACCTTCATGAAGTCGCTCGACTGCCTGCAGGGCCGCGGCCTCATGGTGAGCTTCGGCAACGCCTCGGGCCCGGTCGGCCCCACCGACCTCACGATCCTTTCCGCCAAGGGCTCGCTCTACGTGACGCGTCCGACGCTCATGGGCTACGTCGCCAAGCGCGACGAGCTGGTCGCCGCGGCGAAGGAGCTCTTCGACCTGGTGCTCGCCGGCAAGATCAAGGTGGCGCCCCACCAGAGCTACGCGCTGAAGGATGCCGCGCAGGCGCAGCGCGACCTCGAATCGCGCAAGACCACCGGTTCCACCGTCCTCCTGCCGTAGTTCCGGGGGGCCATCCGCCCCCACTTGATTCCGCCCCGCGCCGGGCATAGCCTGAACGGGTCAGGCGATGCCCCGAGCCGCTTGCGACTCTCGACACCGCTCCTTTCGACGTGCGGCGAAAAGGAGGGTCTCATGAGACTGCGGATGTACGTCACGCTCCCCGACGTCCCCAGCGCGCGGAGCCTCGCGAACGACCTGTTGCTCGCGCGCATCGAAGACCGCCACATGCGCTTCCTCGCCCGCCGCGGCACCGACCTGGGGGAGCTCAACGAGGCCTCCTACTTCCACAAGACCGACGCGATCCACGGCGGCTTCGTGGGCCTCGTGATCGGCGGCGTGCTCGGTGCCCTGGTCGGCGCGATCCTCGTGAACTACCCGCCGTGGGGCCGCTCGCTGGAGATGGTCGCGGTCCTCATCGCGGCACTCGTCGGCGCGTTCCTCGGCGTGTGGGTCGCGACGATGGTGGGCCTCCAGGTGCCCAATTCGCGGCTTAGCGGCTTCCAGAAGGACATCGCCGAGGGCAAGGTGCTCCTCATGCTCGACGTGCCTGCGCGCCGCTACGAGGAAGTGCGCGACGTCATCGCGCGCAAGCACCCGGAGGCGATCGATCGCGGCAACGAGCCGACGGTGCCGGCGTTTCCGTGAAGCATCTCCCTCCCCCAGGGGAGGGGGAGATCTTCGCGTTTGCTAAAATTCGGGGCTTCCTGCCGCCTCGAAAAGACTCCCCATGGCCCTGCTCCTGCGCGAAGCGGACGTCGAACGTCTGCTCACCATGCAATCGACCCTCGAGCTCGTGGAGCGCGTGCACCGCGAGTATTCCACCGGGCAGGCGATCGACGTGCCGCGCGAGCGCACGCGCCTGCCGAAGGCCGCGCTGCACATCCTGCAGGGCGCCGTGCCGTCGATGGGCGTCTTCGGCTACAAGGCGTACACCTCGAGCCGCGAGGGCGTGCGCTTCCTGGTCTACGTCTTCAACGCCGAGCGCGGAAACCTCGAGGCGATCGTCGAGGCGAACCACCTCGGCATGATGCGCACCGGCGCCGCGGGCGGCGTCGCGGCGAAGTGGCTCGCGCGCGAGGATGCGAAGGTCGCCGGCCTCTTCGGTGCGGGTTGGCAGGCACAGGGCCAGCTCGAGGCGCTCGCGGCGGTGCGCAGGCTCGAGCGCGTGAAGGTCTTCTCGCGCACCGCGGAGAAGCTCGCGAAATTCTGCGCGAAGATGCACGCGCGCCTCTCGCTGGATGTCGTCCCCGCCGCTTCGCCCGAGGACGCCGTGAAGGGAAGCGACATCGTGGTGACCATCACCACGTCGGCCACGCCGGTCTTCGACGGCGAATGGCTCGCGGCCGGCACGCACGTGAACGCCGCCGGCTCCAACTCGCTGCTGCGCCAGGAGATCGACGAGACCACGGTGCGCCGCGCCCAGCCGGTGGTGGTCGACTCGCGGCCCTCGGCGCTCAAGGAAGCGGGCGACCTCCTGCCGGCGCTCGAAAAGGGCCGGCTGCACCTGGGCGGCCTCACCGAGCTGGGCGAGGTGATCGCCGGCACGCGCCCCGGGCGCACCTCCCGCGAGCAGATCACGCTCTTCGAGTCCCAGGGCATGGCGATGCAGGACCTGGTGATCGCCGCCCACCTGATGCGGCTCGCGCGCGAGCAGGGAGCCGGATCCGAGGTCGACCTGGGACGGTGATTTCCCGCGCCGTGCCCATGTAAGATGGGTGCACCGCAACGCCGTCCACGGGCTACGCCCCCCACGAAAGGCCCGGGACCCAGGGAGAAGCGATGAAGACCGCGTTCTGGAAGGCGGACTGGTTCCTCGGGCTGGTCCTCGCCGTGGCGCTCCTCGGCTTCGCGCGCACCTCCGGCTTCGTGCCCGCGCTGGAGCGCTGGGCCTACGACGTCGGCGTGCGCATGACTTCCAAGCCCCCCAGCGAGCGCATCGCCGTGATCGCGATCGACGAGCCCTCGATCGCCAACATCGGACGCTGGCCGTGGTCGCGCGACGTGATCGCCAAGCTCATCGACCAGCTCGCCGCCGCGCACGCCAAGGTGATCGGCGACACCATCTTCTTCTTCGAGCCGCAGAAGGATCCGGGCCTCGCCTACGTGCAGAAGGCGCGCGAGGCGCTGGGAAGGATCGGCCCCGAGGCGCAGGCGCCGGCGGAAGTCGGCGAGGCGACGCGCATCCTCGACGAGGCCTCCGCGGCGCTCGACAGCGACGCGCGGCTCGCGGCGAGCGTGAAGAACGCGGGCAACGTCGTGCTGCCGCTCGCGTTCGGCGAGATCTCGTACGCGCCGCCGCCCGGCCGTCCCGACAAGCCGCTGCCCGATTACGTGGTGAAGAACGCCATCGGCGCGGCGGCGGACGGCGGCGGATCGTTCATCCACGCCAACCGCGCGCTGGTGCCGATCGAATCGATCGGCGCGGGCGCCGCGGCGATCGGCCACCTCAACAGCGTGCTCGACGAGGATGGCGCGGTGCGCTTCGAGCCGCTGGTCCTCGATTACTACGGCGAGCGGCTGCCGTCGCTCGCGCTCCTCATCGCGGCGAAGAGCCTGAACCTCGGGCCGAAGGACATCAACGCGAGCATCGGGCAGAGCGTGACGCTCGGCGGCAAGACGATCCGCACCGACGAGCTCGGGCAGATGTACACCTACTTCTACAAGGATCGCGACGGGCGACCGGCCTTCCCGATCGATTCGTTCTTCGACGTGTACAGCGGCAAGATTCCCGCCTCGAAGTACGCCGACAAGATCGTGCTCATCGGCGCCACCGCCACCGGCGTGGGCGCGAGCCAGGTGACGCCGATCTCGGCGCAGATGAACCCGGTCACCACGCTCGCGCACTCGGTATCCTCGATCCTGCAGCAGCATTTCTTCGTGGCGCCCACGTGGGGGCCGCTCGCGACGCTCGGCCTCTACCTCGCGATCGCGCTCTACCTGATGCTGCTTTTGCCGCGCCTGAAGGCCGGCATGGGCGCCGCGGTGAGCGCGGTGCTCCTCGCGGGGCTCTTCGGCACGCACCTGGTACTCATGACCGGGCCGGGCCTGTGGCTGCAGCTGATGCTGCCCGCGACGCTGCTCCTCGTCGGCCACGCGTTGCTCACGACCAAGCGCTACCTCGTCACCGAGCGCGGCAAGGAGAAGGCGGACGTCGAGAGCGGAGAGTCGAACCGCATGCTCGGGCTCGCGTTCCAGCAGCAGGGGCAGCTCGACATGGCGTTCGACAAGTTCCGCCGCGCGCCGCTGAACGACGAGGTGATGGAGAACCTCTACAACCTCGCGCTCGACTTCGAGCGCCGGCGCCAGTTCAACAAGGCGGAGAACGTGTTCCGCCACATGGCGACGCACGACGCGGGCTTCCGCGACATCCAGGAACGGCTGGAGCGCGCGAAGAAGCTCTCGGAGACCATCATCCTGGGCGGCTCGTCGGCGGCGCGCACCAATGCCGCGACGTTGATCGTGCAGGGCGGCGCCGCGGAGAAGCCGATGCTCGGCCGCTACCAGGTCGAGAAGGAGCTCGGCAAGGGCGCGATGGGCGTGGTGTACGCGGGCAAGGACCCGAAGATCGGCCGCGTCGTCGCGATCAAGACCATGGCGCTCTCCGCGGAGTTCGAGGCCGACGAGCTCGCCGAGGCCAAGGAGCGCTTCTTCCGCGAGGCGGAGACCGCGGGGCGCCTCGCGCACCCGAACATCGTCACCATCTACGACGCGGGCGAGGAGCACGACCTGTGCTACATCGCGATGGAGTTCCTCAAGGGCCGCGACCTCATGCCCTTCACGAAGGCGGGGAGCCTACTGCCGCCCGACAAGGCGCTCTCGATCGTCGAGCGCGTCGCCGATGCGCTCGGCTACGCGCACTCGATGGGCATCGTGCACCGCGACATCAAGCCCGCCAACATCATGTACGAGCCGGAAAGCGACACGGTGAAGGTCACCGACTTCGGCATCGCGCGCATCACCGACTCGTCGAAGACCAAGACCGGCATGGTGCTCGGGACGCCCTCGTACATGTCGCCCGAGCAGCTCGCCGGGACGAGGATCGACGGCCGCAGCGACCTCTTCTCCCTCGGCGTCACGCTCTACCAGATGCTCACCGGCGCGCTGCCCTTCGAGGGCGAGTCGATGACGCAGCTGATGTTCGCCATCGCCAACAACGCCCACGCGCCGATCCGCAGCCTCGATCCGTCGCTGCCCACCTGGGTCGAGGCGGTGATCCACAAGGCGCTCGCCAAGGATTTCGAGAAGCGCTTCCAGGCGGGTCCCGACTTCGCCGAGGCGATCCGCCAGGGGCGCCGCAGCGGGGCGGCCGCCCCGTCCGCCGATGCCCGCGCGTAGCGCGCCCGCCGAGCGGGAGCTCCTGCACGCACGCGCGATCGAGATCCGCGGCTACAAGCGCGCCGACGGCCTGTACGACGTCGAGGCGCACCTGGTCGACACCAAGCCGCACGACTTCCGCCTCGCCGCGGGCGTGCGCAAGGCGGGCGAGCCGGTGCACTCCATGTGGCTGCGCGTGACGCTCGATCGCGCGCTCACCATCGTCGATGCGGACGCCGAGATGGACGCCGTGCCGTACGTGGAGCATTGCGGCTCCATCGCGCCCGCCTATCGGAAGCTGGTCGGCCTTTCCATCGGCCCGGGGTACCTGCGCAAGCTGCGCGAGCTCTTCAGCGGCGTGAACGGCTGCACGCACATGACCGAGCTCGCCGCGGCGCTCGCCACCGGCGCCTTCCAGACCATGGCCGGGCAGCGGGTGCAGGATCCGTCGCGCAAGCCCTTCCCGCTCGATCGCTGCCACGCGCTCGACTCGACCGGAGCGGCGGTGGCGCGCTATTACCCGCGCTGGTACCGCGGCGCCGAGCCGATCGACCCCGCGGCCGAGGGCGACTCGCACTGACCTCCCGGGACGGGGGCGAACCTGTCCTAGGTCAAGAGCCGCGCCCGGGGGCGCGCTGATAAAATCGGCGGGTCACTCCTCGCATTCTCCCCTTCGGATTCGCCCCCCACAGCCATGAACATCCACGAGTACCAGGGCAAGGAATTGTTTCGCAAGTACGGCGTCGCCACGCCGCGCGGCATCCCGGCATTCACGGTCGAGGAAGCGGTCGCGGCCGCGAAGTCCCTCGGCGGCAGCATCTGGGTGGTCAAGGCCCAGATCCACGCCGGCGGGCGCGGCAAGGGCGGCGGCGTGAAGCTCGCGCGCTCCGCGGACGAGGTGAAGAGCCTCGCGCAGCAGATGCTCGGCATGACGCTGGTCACGCACCAGACGGGGCCCCAGGGCCGCGTGGTGCGCCGGCTCCTCGTCGAGGAGGGTGCCGACATCAAGAAGGAGCTCTACGCGGCGCTCGTCGTCGACCGCGTGCTGCAGCGCGTGGTGCTGATGGCTTCGAGCGAAGGCGGCATGGACATCGAGGAGGTCGCCGCGAAGACGCCGGAGAAGATCCACAAGGTGGCGATCGATCCGATGAAGGGCCTCGAGGACGCGCAGGGCGAGGAGATCGCGAAGAAGATCGGCGTGCCCGCGAACCTCGTCGCGCAGGCGCGCGACCTCTTCAAGAACCTCTACAAGTGCTTCGACGAGTGCGACTGCTCGCTGGTCGAGGTGAACCCCCTCATCGTCACCGGCGACGGGCGCGTGGTCGCGCTCGACGCGAAGTTGAACTTCGACGACAACGCCCTCTTCCGCCATCCCGACATCGTGGCGATGCGCGACCTCGACGAGGAGGACCCCGCCGAGGTCGAGGCGTCGAAGTTCGACCTCAACTACATCCAGTTGGACGGCGACATCGGCTGCCTCGTGAACGGCGCGGGCCTCGCCATGGCGACCATGGACACGATCAAGCTCTTCGGCGGCAACCCGGCGAACTTCCTCGACGTGGGCGGCGGCGCCACCACCGAGAAGGTGACCGAGGCGTTCAAGATCATGCTGAGGAATCCCAAGCTCGCGGCGATCCTGGTGAACATCTTCGGCGGCATCATGAAGTGCGACGTGATCGCCTCGGGCGTCGTCGCCGCCGCGAAGCAGGTGGGCCTCAAGGTGCCGCTCGTGGTGCGCCTCGAAGGCACCAACGTCGATCTCGGCAAGAAGATCCTCGCCGACTCGGGCCTGCCCATCATCTCCGCCAACGACATGGGCGACGCCGCGAAGAAGGTGGTCGCGGCCGCCAAGGGCGTGGCCGTCGCCGCTTAACGGGAATTCGAAATGTCCATCCTCATCGACGCGAACACCAAGGTCATCACGCAGGGCATCACCGGCAAGACCGGCCAGTTCCACACCAGGATGTGCCGCGAGTACGCCAACGGCAAGAACTGCTTCGTCGCCGGCGTCACGCCGAAGAAGGGCGGCCAGGACTTCGAGGGCATCCCGATCTACGACACGGTGAAGGAGGCGAAGTCGGCCACCGGTGCGACCGTCTCGGTGATCTACGTGCCGCCGCCGTACGCCGCCGCCGCGATCGACGAGGCGGTGGATGCCGACATGGACCTCGTGATCTGCATCACCGAGGGCATCCCGGTGCGCGACATGGTCCGCACGCGCTACAAGATGCAGGGCAGGAAGACGCGGCTCATCGGGCCGAACTGCCCGGGCCTCATCACGCCCGACGAGATCAAGATCGGCATCATGCCCGGCCACATCCATCGCAAGGG
>JAICTR010000072.1 GCA_025936275.1 Burkholderiales bacterium | reverse complement strand
GGCGGCGTGCTCGCCTCGTTCGCGGCGCTCGCGGGCGTGCAGCTCGCGCTGCGCGCGGGGGGCGCGCAGCTCGGCTGGGGCTTCCAGCTGCAGTCGCCCACGGTGGTGGCGCTCCTCGCGTGCCTCTTCTTCGTGCTGGCGCTGAACCTCGCGGGCCTCTTCGAATGGGGCGCCTTCGCGCAATCGATGACCTCGAACGTGAGCGCGCGCGGGCGCTACGCCGATGCGTTCCTCTCCGGCGTGCTCGCCTCGGTGGTCGCGACGCCATGCACGGCGCCGTTCATGGGCGCGGCGGTGGGATTCACCGTCTCGCAGGGCACGGGGCTCGCGATCGCCGTGTTCCTCGCGTTGGGCGCGGGCATGGCGGCCCCGGTGTTCGCGCTCTCGCTTTTCCCCGCGCTGTTGAAGCGGCTGCCGAAGCCCGGGCCGTGGATGGCCGCGTTCAAGCAGGTGCTTGCGTTCCCGCTCTTCGCGACCGCCGCGTGGCTCGCATGGGTGCTCGGCGCGCAGGCGGGCAACGACGCGGTGCTGGCACTCCTGCTGGGGCTGGTGCTGATCGGGCTCGGCGCGTGGCTCTACGGACGCTGGGCGCACGCGGGCGCCCGCTGGCAGCCGGTGCTCGCGGGCGTGTTCGGCGCGCTCGGCATCTTCGTCGCGTGGCCCGCGGCGAACGTCGCTCAAGGCGGCGCATCGAGCGCGGTCGCACGCGCGAGCGAGGAATGGCCCGCGTGGTCGCCGGAGAAGGTGGACCAGCTCCTCGCGCAGGGGCGCCCGGTGTTCGTGGATTTCACCGCGGCGTGGTGCGTCACCTGCCAGGTGAACAAGCGCGTCGCGCTGCGCGATGCGGCGGTGGAGAAGGCGTTCGCCGATCGGCGCGTCGCGCGCCTCACCGCCGACTGGACGCGGCAGGATCCGCGCATCACCGAGGCGCTCGCCGCACTCGGGCGCAACGCCGTGCCGGTGTACGCGCTCTACACGCCGGGCGCGAGCGCGCCGCGCCTGCTGCCCGAGCTCCTCACGCCCTCGATCGTGATCGCGGAGCTCGGCAAGCTTCCGGCGCCGCGGGTCGCCACCCTCTCGCAGCGCTGATTCAGCGCACCCAGCGCAGCACGATCTCGCGCAGCACGTGGAGCTTGCGGTGGAAGAAGTGCTCGCCGCCGGGCACCACCGCGACCGGCACGTCGCGCGGCGTCGCCCAGCCGAGCGAGTCGGCGAGCGGCACCGTCTCGTCGCGGTCGCCGTGCACCACGAGCGTGTTCGAGACCGTGTGCCGGCCGGGCGCGCCGAGCTGCGGGTCGTGGGGATCGGGCGCCGCGCCCATGCCTTCTCCGGTGATGCGGCGAAACCCCGGCGCGACCAGCACCAGCTGCGCGAAGTCGATCGCCCCGCTCGCGCGCACCGCCACCGCGCCGCCGAAGGAAAAGCCCGCGAGCGCCAGCGGCAATCCCGGATGCGCGTCGCGCGCGTGCGCCGCGATGCGCAGCATGTCCTCGGTCTCGCCGCGCCCCTCGTCGTGGCGCCCTTCGGTCGCGCCGACGCCGCGGAAGTTGAAGCGCACGGTGGCCGCGCCCGCGTCGGCGAAGGCGCGCGCGACGGTGGTCACCACCTTGTTGTCCATCGTGCCGCCGAAGAGCGGATGGGGATGCGCGATCACCGCCACCATGCGCGGCGCGGGCGGATGCGTCGCCGCGACCTCGATGCGTCCGGCCGCCCCTTCGACGAACGAGCGCTCGACCGTCGCCGACATCAGATGCGCAGGCGCTCGACGACGCGGCCGTGCACGAGGTGCTCGTCGATGATCTCGTCGATGTCCTCGCGATCCACGTAGGTGTACCAGACCTCCTCGGGATAGACCACGATCACCGGGCCTTCCTCGCAGCGGTCGAGGCAACCGGCGGTGTTCACGCGCACCTTGCCGGGGCCGGAGAGGCCGAGGGCCTTCACGCGCTGCTTCGCGTAGTCGCGCAATGCCTCGGACTCGTGGCACGCGCAGCACGCGCGCGGCGGGTCGCGGCGATTCGTACAGAAAAACAAATGGCGTTGGTAGTAAGGCATCGATGGCTCATTGGAGCGGACGGCATGGTGGCCGTCGCGCGGGCCCGCTCAGGCCACCCGCCGCTCAACCCGCCACTCGCACCGATCGCTTTTCAGCGCGCGATTATGGCACGCGCCGCGCGGCGGTCGCGCAGGAAGAGGGCGACCAGGAATATGAGCGCCGCCACGGGCCAGAGTTCGTGCAGGAAGCGCGTGAGGGTCGCGAAGTTCGCGAGCTGGCCGTGAGGCCAGCGGAACACGTGGAGAAGATCGGCCAGCGCGCTGTACGCGCCGAAGATCTTGGAGAGCAGCGCGCCGGCGAGGATCGCGAGGATCGCGACGTAGGTGCGGCCCGCGCGCGGGAGCCTGCGCAGCGGCGCGAGGAGCACGAGCCCCACCGCGAGACCGATGAAGCGCCCGCCCGTCACCCATTCGTCGGAGAAGTGCGGCTGCAGCATGACCGAGGCGGCGACGAACTTGAGCCACAGCGCGGCGCTCAGGAGCACGATCGTGACGCGCAGGCTCCCGTGCTCGCCGCCGAGCACCGTGGAGACGAAGAGCCCGAAGCCGAGCACCGCGAGCGCGACCGAGGCCCACTCGAGCGCCCCCGCTTCGGGCGCCGCATCGCCGGGCGCCGCGATGTTGCCCGCGCCGAAGAACGGCAGCGCGGGATTGAGCTGCGCGATGAGCCACAGCGCGAGCAGCACCAGGCCCGCGTCGCCCCATCCGCCGGCGATGAAGAAGCCCTCGCGCCAGCGCCCGAGGTGGCGCGTCACCACGGAATAGAACGGATCGGCGAAGGCCGCCGCGCCGAGCGCCGTGCCGCCGACGTTCGCGAACACGTCGTGGAGCGAGGCGATGCGCCCGGCGAGGAACACCTGGCAGCCTTCCATGAGCAAGCTCAGCACGGCGCCGAACGCGATCGCGCGGAACACGCCCCGCAAGCGGCCGGAAGCGCCGAAGCGCAGCGCGGCGAGGATGCCGAGCGGGATGTACGCCACGACGTTCAACGCGACGTCGAACGGCACCACGTAGCGCGGCGTCGCGACGAAATCGGCGAGCGCGTCCGGCCCGGGCATGCGCAGCGGCGCGAACGGATAGAGGCTCGCGTAGGCGACCAGCACCACCCACACCGCGAGCGGCCCGCGGTAGCGGCTCGCCGTCATCCGAGCGGCTTGAGCCCCCGGCGGTAGATCGAGGAGCGCTCCACGTAGTGCTCCGCGATCCAGGTGTTCAGCGCGATCTCCTCGGGCGTGAGCTGGCGCACCACCTTCCCGGGCGAGCCGAGCACCAGCGAGCCGTCGGGGATGGTCTTGCCCTCGGTCACCATGGCGCCCGCACCGACCAGGCAGTTACGCCCGATCACCGCCTTGTTGAGGATGATCGCGCCGATGCCGATCAGCGAATTCTCGCGGACCGTGCAGCCGTGCAGCATGACGAGGTGGCCGATGCTCACGTTCTTCTCGAGCGTCACGGGCACGCCCGAATCGGTGTGGATCACGCTCCCGTCCTGCACGTTCACGTTCTCGCCCAGGGTGATGACGTCGTTGTCGCCGCGGATCGTGACGTTCCACCACACGCTCGCGTTGTGCTCGAGCACCACCGAGCCCATCACGGCGGCGTTGGGCGCGACGAAGTAATCGCCTTTCATCACCGGCTTGCGGTGGTCGAGCTGGTAGATCATGGGCGCAATCTCGCATGGAAAAATGGGGACAGTCCCCATTTTCCCGGCCCGAAGCTCGCGCGCGCGATCAGCGGAAAATGGGGACAGTCCCCTACATTTGCTTGAAGAGGTGCGAGTAGATGCGCGAGACGGCGAGGGACTCGTCGCGCCCGCGCACCTTCACGTGCGCCTGGCCGCGGAAGTCGCGCGTGACGGCGCAGATCGCGCCGGCGTTCACCACCGTCGAGCGATGGATCTGCCAGAACGCATCGGGATCGAGGCCGGCGAGGAGCTCGCGGATCGGCGTCTTGATCAGCGCCTCGCTCTCGGCGGTAACGACGCGCGTGTACTTCTCGTCGGACTGGAAATAGAGCACGTCGGAGACGGGGATGAGGCGCAGGTTCTGGCCGATCGTCGCCTTGATCCATTTCAGGCGCTCGCGGCCGGGCTCGAGCCTCTCGGCGAGCTTTGCCAGCACCGCGGTGAGGTCGCGCGGCGGCGTCGCGAGCTTCGCCTTCAACCGCTCGATGGCGAGCGCGAGGCGCTCGTCGGTGGCGGGCTTCAGCAGGTAATCCACCGCGCCCGCTTCGAAGGCCTGGATCGCGTACTCGTCGTACGCGGTCACGAAGACGACGTGCGAGCGCCCTCCCACGATGCGCGCGACCTCGAGGCCCGTCGCCTCCGGCATGCGGATGTCGAGGAACATGAAGTCGGGCACGCGCGCCTCGAGCGCTTCGAGCGCCGCGCCGCCGTCGCCGACGGCGGCGAGCACCTCGAGCTCCGGCCAGAGCTTCGCGAGCTTCGCCTGCAGCTGCGCGCGCAGGATCGGCTCGTCCTCGGCGAGGATGGCGGTGGGCATGCGGCGATTCTAAGCGCGGCGCCGCACGCGGCGCACCACCCACCACGCGACGAGCCCCACCAGGATGAAGGGGGCGAGCACCGGGAAGAGCGCGACCAGCACCACGAGCGGGACGAAGATCGCGAGGCCGGCGAAGAGGAAGCCCAGGCCGTACACCACCGCGAGCACCACCGCGACCGCGGCCACCACGGCGACGAATGCGAACGTGATGCCGGCGGCGCCCAGCAGCGCGCCGGGCGTGCCGCCGAGGAGCTCCTCGCCGATCTGCAGGTGCAGGACGCCGGTGACGATGCCGACGAACGCGAGCCCGGCCACGACGGCGGCGAGCGCGACCAGCACCACGAACGCGAACGACAGGCTCTTGCGCCAGGCGCGCTCCGCGCTGCCCACCGCGGCGAGCGTGCGCGCGGCGGCGCTCTTGCGCCGCGCCGGCGCGCTCGCCGCGTCCGATGCGGCCGCCGCCTTCGACGCGCCGTCCGCCGTGGGCGCGGCGCGCGGCACCTCGAGCGTCGCGCGCACGCCGTGCGGCTCGTTCGCTTCGATGGTGAGGCGTGCGGCGTCGCCATAGAGCGCGGCGAGCCGCTCGCGGATGTTGGCGAGCCCCACGCCCTGCCCCGGCGTTTCCGACAGACCGCGCCCGGTATCGGCGACGCTCACGCGGATCGTGCCGTCGATCGGCTCGGCGACGATCGTCACCTTGCCGCCCTCGCGCTGCGGCTCGAGGCCGTGCTTGATCGCGTTCTCCACGAGCGAGGGCAGCATCAGCGGCGGGAACGGCGCGGGCTCGAGCCCGGGCGTGACGGAGATCTCGAACCGCAGCCGTTCGCCCATGCGCATCTGCAGGATGTTGAGGTAGGCGCGCGCGAGCTCGACTTCCTGCCCCACGGTGGAGAGCGACTCGCGCATCTTCGGCAGCGCGTTGCGCAGGTACTGGATCAGGTGCCCGGTCATCGCGTGGGCGCGCGCCGGGTCGATCTCGGTGAGCGCCTGCACGCTCGCGAGCGTGTTGTAGAGGAAGTGCGGCTCGACCTGCGCCTGCAGCGCCGAGAGCTTGGCCTCGGTCACCTGGCGGCTCATGCGCTGGTATTCCGCCTCGCGCCGCTCGCTCTCGGCCATGCGCTGCGCGGCGCGCGAGCGGTCGATGAAGATCTTCGAGACCGCGGCGAGGATGAAGAGCGGGACCAGGATCAGGATCAGCGCGCCGCCCACGCCCATCCGATACAGGTCGGAGGTGATGTTGCGGCGGATCTGCGCGCGCATCTCCGGCGGCAGCGGCGGGATCGGGGGCGCGGGGCTCGCACCCGGAATCTCGATGTCGAGCCGATCCGCGCCGCGGTGCACCTCGACGTGGCCGGGGGAGACGATGACCTGGCCGGTGATCGACTCCTTGCCCGGCGGCGTGGGCGGCGTGGGCGGCGGCGCGCCTTCGGGCATCGCGTCGCGCAACGCATCCTGGGCGGCACGGGCGGCCTCCTGCGCCGCGGCGACCGCGTCCTTTCCGGCCTCGGCCGCCTGGCGGCGCGCTTCGTCGGCCGCGTCGCGCGCCTCGCGCTGCGCCTCCTGCGTCGCTTCGCGCGCCTGCCTACCGGCGTCGCGCACGCCCTCTCGCGCCTGCTCGATTTCCTCGAGGGCGCGGTCGAGCTCCTCGCGGCGCGCCGGGTCGTGCGTGCGGTTGCGCATCTGCAGCACGACGCCGCGCGCCATGTTGATCGCGCCCTCCGAGAACGTGGACTCGATCTCGTGCTTGATGGCGCGCTTTTCCTCGGGCGTGTCGCCGGCGTGCTCGAGGCGGATCAGGTGGAACGGCGTCACCAGGAGCGCGAGGCCCACGAGGAGTGCCAGCCCGGCGGCGAAGAGCGCCCACCAGGGCGTGCGGTGCAGGAGGTCGGTGACGGGCTTCATCGGTCGGGGGGTCCGGACGCCACTTTACGTGCCCGCGGACGCGCGCTCCATCGAGCGAAGGGCGAAATGCAGAACGGGGGGGACGAAGCGCCTTCCCTGCCGATGGATGCGCGGCCTACATCTGCTTGAAGAGGTGCGTGAAGGCCCGCGAGACGATGAGGGTCTCGGCACAGCCGCGCAGCTGGATCTCCGCCTGGTCCTTGAGGCCGCGGCGCACCGAGGCGATGTGGTCCACGTTCACGATCGTCGCGCGATGCACCTGCCAGAACTTGGCCGGGTCGAGCTCGGCGAGGAGCTCGCGGATCGGCTTGCGGATGAGCGCCTCGCCGTCGGCCGCGACGACGCGCGTGTACTTCTCGTCGGACTGGAAGAAGATCACTTCCTCCACCGGGATCAGGCGCACGTTCGGGCCCACCGAGGCCTTGATCCAGCGCAGGTGCGAGGGCTCGCGCGGCGCGAGCCGGCCGGCGAGGCTTTCCACCAGCTCCTCGAGCGCCGGCGGGCGCGCGCCGAGGCGCTCCTTGAGGCGCCCCACGGTCACCGCGAGCCGCTCCTCGTCGAACGGCTTCAGCACGTAGTCGATGGCGCCGCGCTCGAAGGCCTGCACCGCGTACTCGTCGAAGGCAGTGACGAACACCACGTGCGCGCGATCGCCGATGGCACGCGCCGCATCGAGCCCGTTCACGCCCGGCATGTGGATGTCGAGGAAGAAGAGGCGCGGCGCATGGCGCGCGATGACGCCGTCGACGTCGCGGCCGTCGCCCATCTCGTGCACCACCGAGAGCTCGGGCCAGAGGCGCGAGAGGCGCGTGCGAAGTTGCGCGCGCAGCAACGGTTCGTCATCCGCGATGACCGCGCTTACGCGACCACGATCGGCGATGAATGCGCTGACTGCCGTGCTCACGCCGGCACCTCGATCGAGGCCACCACGCCGTGCGGCGCGTTCTCCTCGAGCACCAGCCGCGCCGAGGCGCCGTAGAGCGCCTTCAACCGCTCGCGGATGTTGGCGAGCCCCACGCCGCCGCCCGCCTTGGGAAGGATGCCCTCGCCGGTATCGGCGACGGAGACGCGCAGCCGGCCTTCCTCCTCGCGCGCGCGGATCGCGATGCTGCCGCACTCGCAGCACGGATCCACGCCATGCTTCACGGCGTTCTCGACCAGCGAGATCAGCATCATCGGCGGGAAGGGCCGCGCCTTGAGGGAATCGGGCACGTCGATCGAGAACTCGAGGCGCGCCCCCATGCGCACCTGCTGGATCTCGAGGAACGCGCGCGCCATGTCGATCTCGCGGCCGAGGCCGGTGCTCGCCTCGCGCATGCGCGGCAGCGCCGCCCGCAGGTAGCGGATCAGGCTCTCCAGCACGCGCGACGCGGCGGGTGGATCGGTCTCCACGAGGTGCTGCACGTTGGCGAGCGTGTTGAAGAGGAAGTGCGGCTCGACCTGCGCCTGCATGAGCGCGAGCTGCGCCTCCAGCACGTTCTTCTCGAGGCGATGGCGCTCGGACTCGGCCTTGAGGATGCGCGCCTGGTCGCGCGCGTGCTTCTCGCGCAGGATCATTCCCGCGACCACGACGCAGCCCACGCCGATCCCGAGGCCCATGGTGATCATCACGCCGGCGAGCCGCTCGTGGAACATCTCGGAGAGGTCGCGGCCCTTGACGAGGCCGGTGAGCACCGTGCCGAGGAACGAGCCCACCAGCACCGCGAGCACCTGCAGCGCCTCGCGCGGCAGAAACCGCTGGCGCAGGTTCCCGGCGATGGTGAAGAGCAGCATGCTGGTGTAGCCCACGCAGAGCGCGCTCACCAGCAGGTCCCAATAGGTGTTGTAGAAGAGGCGCACCACCGCGAAGGCGGCCGCGGCGCACAGGGCCGTCACCGCGAGGAAGCGGCGGACGGTGAGGCCTTCGAGGAGCGAGGAGGCGGAGCGATTCACGCCCGCCACGTTACCGAATGTCGGCCCCCCTTTCCAATTCCATGCGACGAAACGCGCATTGGGTCACCCGCGATGCGCTTCCACGGTGATGCGCTCGTGCATTTCCGGGAGCGCCACCGGGGTGGCGCAGGCGAGCGACGCGTTCTGCGCGGTCGCGCGCGGCGCCTCGGCGCGGTCGGTGAGGACGGCGGCGCCCGCGGCGAGGAACCACACGGAAACGGCCAGCGTGAGCAGCGTCGGGACGGCGGACTCGCCGCGGAAAGCGTGGAATTGCGGGCGTTGCATGGCGCTTCTCCTTGTTCGATGCCGGCCGCGGCGCGATCGGCATGGGGGCGAGATTAGGAGCCGCCCCGGCGCGGCGAAAGGAGAAAGCGACGAAATGCGGAAAAGGCGGGGTGAAACGCTCCCCGCCGCCCGGCGCTCAGCGCGCCTGCTCGGCGACCCGCGCGTGCTCCGGCACCTGGCCGGGCACGAGCGAGCCCGCGATCATCGCCGCGAAGCTGCAGAGAAGGCCGAAGAGCTGCGGCGGCACCATCGCCTCGGGCATCGCCGCCTCGGCGCCGATCCACGTGATGAGGCCCACCACCACGGCGAGGATCGCGCCGAGGTTGGTCGCGCGCTTCCAGTAGATGCCGCACACCAGCGGCACGAAGGCGCCCACCAGCGTCACCTTGTACGCGTTCTCGACCATGCCGTAGATGCTCGAGTGCGAGTTGAGCGCGAACACCGTCACCAGCGCCGTGAAGCACACCAGCACCACGCGCATGAGGTGCAGGAAGCGCTTGTCCGAGATGCCCGGCAGGAACGGCCGCACGATGTTCTCGCTGAAGCTCACCGAGGGCGCGAGGAGGGTTGCGCTCGCGCAGCTCTTGATCGCGGAGAGGAGCGCGCCGAAGAACATGATCTGCGCGAACACCGGCACGATCGGCGAGAGGATGAGGTCGGGCAGGATCTTCTGCGGATCGCGGTCGAGGTTCGCCGCGACCATCCGCGGATCGATGAGGCTCGCCGAATAGGCGAGGAACATCGGGATGAAGGCGAAGCAGAAGTAGAGCGCGCCACCGAGGATCGAGGAGCGCGCCGCGGTGTTCTCGTCGCGCGCCGACTGCACGCGCTGGAACACGTCCTGCTGCGGGATCGAGCCCAGCATCATCGTGATCCACGCGGTGAAGAAGAGCAGGATGTCCTTGAGGTGGAAGTCCGGGACGAGGTTGAACTTGCCGTGCTGGGAGGCATGCGCGATCACCGCGGCCGCCCCGCCGGGCACGAGGCTGCTCACCGCGCCGCCGATGTAGAGCATGCCGAGCACGATGATGATCATCTGGATGAAGTCGGTGATCGCCACCGAGAACATGCCGCCCAGCATCGTGTACACCAGCACCGTCGCCGAGCCGATGATCATGCCCCACTGCTGCGTGATGCCGCCATCGGAGACCACG
>JAICTR010000084.1 GCA_025936275.1 Burkholderiales bacterium | reverse complement strand
GTCTTCCAGGAGCCGGTGTTCGTCGGCGACCTGGTGAGCTTCTACGCGCGCGTGCTCAAGGTCGGCCGCACGTCGATCACCGTGGACGTGGAGGTGTACGCCGAACGCCGGCGCGAGGGGCGCAAGGAGGTGGTGCGCGTCACCGAGGCGCAGCTCACCTATGTCGCGGTGGACGAGCACCGGCGCCCGCGCCCCGTGCCGCCCGAAGACCGCATCGGGGAGGTGTGACATGAGCGAGACCACGCTCGAACCCAGCCTGCGCTCCGGCGAGCGCGATTCCCGTTCCGACGCCGCGCGGCAACCCGGCGAACGCATGCTCGTGCGCCGCGCGGCGGTGCTCGGCGCCGGCGTGATGGGCGCGCAGATCGCGGCGCACCTCGCCAACGCGAACGTGAAGCCGTATCTCTTCGAGCTCGCGGCCGAAGGCAAGGACAAGAGCGCCAGCGCGCGCAAGGCCATCGAAGCGCTCGCGAAGCTCGAGCCCGGCCCGCTCGCCGCGAAATCCGTCGCGCAGCAGATCGTGCCGGCGAACTACGACGAGCACCTCGCGCTCCTCGGTGAATGCGACCTCGTGATCGAGGCGATCAGCGAGCGCATGGACTGGAAGAAGGCGCTCTTCGAGAAGGTGGCGCCGCACATCGCGCCGCATGCGATCTTCGCCAGCAACACCTCGGGGCTTTCCATCGGCGAGCTCGCGAAGTCGCTCCCGGCGGCGCTGCGCAAGCGCTTCTGCGGCGTGCACTTCTTCAACCCGCCGCGCTACATGCGGCTCGTCGAGCTGGTGCCCACGCCCGACACCGATCCCGCGGTCCTCGACCGGCTCGAGACCTTCCTCACCACGACGCTCGGCAAGGGCGTGATTCGCGCCAAGGACACACCGAACTTCGTCGCCAACCGCGTCGGCGTCTTCTCGATGCTCGCGACCATGCACCACACCGCGGCGTTCAAGCTCGGCTTCGACGAGGTGGATGCGCTCACCGGCCCCGCCATCGGCCGCGCGAAGAGCGCCACGTATCGCACCGCCGATGTGGTCGGCCTCGATACGTTGGCGCACGTGGTGAAGACGATGGCGGACACGCTGCCCGACGATCCGTGGGCCGCGTGCTACCAGCCGCCCGCGTGGCTCACCGCGCTCATCGCGAAGGGCGCGTTGGGGCAGAAGACCCGCGCCGGCATCTTCGTGAAGAAGGGCAAGGAGATCCAGGTCCTCGACACCGCCAAAGGCGACTATCGTCCCGCGGCGGGCGCGATCGCCGAGGAGGTGCAGGCGATCCTCAAGGAGAAGGATCCCTCGCAGCGGCTCGCGAAGCTGCGGGCATCGGCGCATCCGCAGGCGCAATTCCTGTGGGCGATCTTCCGCGACCTCTTCCATTATTCGGCCGTGCACCTCGCCGAAATCGCGCATTGCGCGCGCGACGTGGACCTCGCGATGCGCTGGGGCTTCGGCTGGCAGCGCGGGCCCTTCGAGCTGTGGCAGGCCGCGGGCTGGCAGCCGGTGGCGAAGTGGATCGAGGAGGACCGCGCGGCGGGGAAGACGCTCGCCAAAGCGCCGCTTCCCGCGTGGGTCACCGATGGGCGCCAGGGCGTGCATTCGCCGCAGGGCTCGTACTCCGCGGAAGACGGCACGATGCGCCCGCGCTCCACGCTCGCCGTGTACCGGCGCCAGCTCTTCCCCGAGCAGGTGCTGGGCGAGAAGCCGGCCGATCGCGGCACCACCGTCTTCGAGGACGAGTCGGTGCGCCTCTGGCACCAGGGCGACGGCATCGCGATCGTCTCCTTCAAGAGCAAGATGCATTCGGCGGGCGTGGGCGTGCTGCAGGGATTGAATCGCGCGCTCGACGAAGCCGAGCGCCATTTCGACGCGCTGGTGATCTGGCACGAGCCGCCGTTCGCGGTGGGCGCGGATCTCAAGGCCGCGCTCGAGGCGCTCAAGGCCGGCCGCCTCGCGGAAGTCGACGCGATGATCGCGCTCTTCCAGCGCACCACGCAGCGCCTCAAGTACAGCCTCGTCCCGACGGTCGCCGCGGTGGAAGGCCTCGCGCTCGGCGGCGGCTGCGAGTTCGCGATGCACGCGCAGCGCGTGGTCGCCGCGCTCGAGAGCTACATCGGACTGGTGGAGATCGGCGTCGGCGTGCTGCCGGCGGGCGGCGGCTTGAAGGAGATCGCGGAGCGCAGCGCCGCATGGGCGAAGGGTGGCGACGCGTTCCCCGAGCTGCAGCGCGCCTTCCGCCAGGTCGCGACGGGTGAGGTCTCGAAGAGCGCGGAGCACGCGCGCGAGATGGGCTACCTGAAGCCTTCCGACGTCGTCGTCTTCCATCCGGCGGAGCTGCTCTACGTCGCGAAGCGCGAGGCGCGCGCGATGGCCGACACGGGTGTTCGTCCGGCGCTCGCGCCCGCGCAGATCCCGGTCGCGGGCGACACCGGCATCGCGACGCTGAAGATGATGCTCGTCAACATGAAGGAGGGCGGTTTCGTGTCCGATCACGACTACGAGATCGCCTCGCGCATCGCGGAGACGCTCTGCGGCGGCGAGGTGGATCCCGGGAGCGTGGTGGACGAGCAGTGGCTCCTGGATCTCGAGCGCCGCCACTTCGTGGCGCTCGCGGCGACGCCCAGGACCCAGGAGCGCATCGAGTACATGCTGAAGAACGGCAAGCCGCTACGTAATTAAGGCAATGAGCCACAGATGAACACGGATGAACACAGATGAGCGTGCAAGGCGGGGCTGTGGGCCTAATCGCGCGCCGATAATCTCTTCGCCGGCCATCTGTGTTCATCCGTGTCCATCTGTGGTTCCTTTGCGGTAAGGAGCCGGAGGCATTGAAATGACCAAGCAACTGCAGGATGCGTACATCGTCGCCGCGGTGAGGACGCCGGTGGGCAAGGCGCCGCGCGGCATGTTCCGCCAGGTGCGGCCCGACGACATGCTCGCCCATGTGCTGAAGGGCGCGATCGCGCAGGTGCCGGGGCTCGACCCGAAGGAGATCGCGGACGTCATCGTCGGCTGCGCGATGCCGGAGGCCGAGCAGGGCATGAACGTCGCGCGCATCGGCGTGCTGCTCGCGGGCCTTCCCGACAGCGTGCCGGCGATGACCATCAACCGCTTCTGCTCCTCGGGCGTGCAGGCGGTGGCGCTCGCCGCCGACCGCATCCGCACCGGCGACGACGAGGTCGTGATCGCGGCGGGCACCGAGTCGATGTCGATGGTGCCGATGATGGGCAACCGCATCGCGTTGAACGACGCGGTGTTCCGCAACGACGAGAACGTCGCCATCGCCTACGGCATGGGCATCACCGCGGAGAACGTCGCGAAGCAGTGGAAGGTGTCGCGCGAGGACCAGGATGCGTTCGCGGTGGCGAGCCACCAGAAGGCGGCGAAGGCGATCGCCGCGGGCGGCTTCCGCAAGGAGATTCTTCCCTACGAGATCGAGAGCGCGGTGCCGGACCTCGCCTCGGGCGAGGTGCGCCGCTCGCAGCGCATTGCGGAAAACGACGAGGGCCCGCGTCCCGATTCCACGGTGGAGACCCTCGCCAAGCTGAAGACGGTCTTCGCCGCGAAGGGCAGCGTCACCGCCGGCAACAGCTCGCAGATGTCCGACGGCGCGGCCGCGGTGATCCTCATGAGCGAGAAGGCGATGCAGCGCTACAACGTGCAGCCGCTGGCACGCTTCGCCGGCTTCGCCGTCGCCGGCGTCCCGCCCGAGATCATGGGCATCGGCCCGATCGAGGCGATTCCGAAAGTGCTGAAGGCGACGGGCGTGAAGCAGGACGACCTCGACTGGATCGAGCTGAACGAGGCGTTCGCCGCGCAGTCGCTCGCGGTCATCCGCCACCTGGGACTCGATCCCGCGAAGGTGAACCCGCAGGGCGGCGCCATCGCCTTGGGCCACCCGCTCGGCGCGACCGGCGCGATTCGCACGGCGACGCTGGTCCATGGCATGCGCCGTGCCATGGGGCGCTATGGAATGGTCACGATGTGCATCGGCACCGGGATGGGCGCCGCGGGCCTTTTCGAGGCGCTCCATTAGTTGCGACAATGGCCGCCGCCAAAACGCGGCACCGGACAACGAACGAAACCAGAGAGGAGAAACGCCCCATGAGACCCGCACTTCGCCTCGCCGTGAAGCCGCTCGCGCTGGCGCTCGCCATGCTGGGCACCGCCCCCGCCCACGCGCTGCAGTTCTCGTTCGACAACGGGCTCGATTTGAGCCTCGACACCCTGCTGAGCTACGGCATCTCGGTGCGCGCCGAATCGCGCGACCCGTCGCTCATCGGCATCGCGAACGGCGGCACCTCGCGCTCGGTGAACGAGGACAACGGCGACCTCAACTTCGACAAGAACCGGCCGTTCGCGAACATCGTCAAGGCGACGAGCGACCTGGAGCTCAAGTGGAAGAACTTCGGCTTCTTCGGCCGCGGCACCGCGTATTACGACTTCGACCTGCACGATAGCGACAAGCTCGGCCCCACCGGGCGCGACCGCCTCGGCCAGGGCGTGATCGGCCTCGACGGCTTCGTGAGCGCGGCCTTCGACCCGATGGGCAAGCGCACGCGGATTCGCATCGGCCGCCAGGTGATCAGCTGGGGCGAGAGCACCTTCATCCCCAACGGCATCAACTCGGTGAACCCGGTCGACCTCTCGCTCTTGCGCATCCCGGGCTCCGAGCTCAAGGAAGCGTTCATCCCCACCGCCGGCATCTGGGCGAGCCAGGAGCTCACCAACGCCGCGAGCATCGAGGGCTTCTACCTCAGCAACTTCGACAAGATCCGCCTCGATCCGAAGGGCTCGTACTTCTCCACCAACGATACGGTGAGCGACGACGCGGATCGCGTGATCGTCTCCTTCGGCCGCCGGCGCGACGATCGCCAGCCGCCGACCAATCCCGTGCCGCCGGGCATTCCCACCATCAGCGCGACCGCCAACGCGCTCTACGGGCCGTTCGATCCCGCGGCCTCGGTCTGGGTGCCGCGCGCCGCCGACCGCAACCCGAGCGACTGGGGCCAGTACGGCGTCGCGTTCCGCTACTTCGCGAACGAGCTCAACAGCACCGAGTTCGGCCTGTACTTCATGAACTACCACAGCCGCGTGCCGGTGGTGAGCGGCATCAAGGGGACGACGACCTCGGTGCTCACCGGCGGCCCGCTGATCGCGCCGATCTGCGGCGTGGCCGCGCTGCGGGCGCTCTGTGCGACCGGCACCGCGCGCTACTTCGCCGAATATCCGGAGGACATCCGCCTCTTCGGCGTGAGCTTCAACACCGCGGGGCCGTTCGGCGTCGCGCTGCAGGGCGAGTACTCGTACCGTCCGAACCAGCCGATCCAGATCGCCGCGCCCGAGGTGATCCTCGCCGCGCTCGGGCTGCCCAACCTCATCACCGGCTTCACGCAGATTCCCGGCGCGCCGGCGGGCGCCACCGCCGCGGCGCTGGTGCCCGACGGCGCGTACATCCAGGGCTACGAGCGCGCGAAGCTCTCGCACGCGCAGATGACCGGCACCAAGTCGTGGCCGCATGTCGCGGGCGCGGACCAGCTCATCGTCGTAGGCGAGGTGGGCGCGGATTACTTCCACAACCTTCCCACCGACCAGAAGTTCGCCGGCCCCGCGGTGTACCTGCCGTCGACGTCGTTCGGCTCGATCGTCTCGAGCGCGTTCTCGGTGCAGCAGACGGGGTTCCTCACCAACTTCTCGTGGGGCTATCGCCTGCTCGGGCGCCTGGAGTACAGCAACCTCATCTTCGGCGGCAACGTCGCGCCGCGCGTCGCGTTCTCGCACGACGTGCACGGCGTGGGTCCGACCTTCAACCAGGACACCAAGTCGCTTTCCGTCGGCGCCTCGTGGGAATACCAGCGCAAGTGGCTGGTGGACGCGCAGTACACGAGCTACTTCGGCGGGCGCACTTTCTGCGGCACCGACCAGCCGACGCCGGGCAGCGCGCTTCCGCCCGGCCAGCCGGCGAGCTGGTGCTCGAGCACCAACCCGCTCAAGGACCGGGACTTCTACTCGGTCGTCGTGAGCTATTCGTTCTGACCGCGGCCCAAAACACGGACAAGAGGAGGAAGGAAATGATCTCGATGAAAACCTGGGCCGCGGCCGCGCTCGCCGCGTTCGCGCTTCCCGCGATGGCGGAGCTTCCCGCTGCCGAGCTCGCCAAGCTCGGCACCACGCTGACGCCACTCGGCGCGGAAAAGGCCGGCAACGCCGCGGGCACCATTCCCGCGTGGACCGGCGGCATCACCGAGCCCGTCGCGGGCTACAAGCCGGGCGGCTGGTACCCCGATCCGTTCGCGTCCGACAAGCCGCTCTTCACCATCGACGCGAAGAACATGGAGCAGTACAAGGACCACCTGCCGCTCGGCGCGATGGACATGATGCGCAAGTACCCCGACTACAAGATGGTCGTGTACCCGACGCATCGCAGCGCCTCGTTCCCGGCGTGCCATTACGAGGAGACGAAGAGCTGCGCGGCGAAGGCGAGGCTCGCGCCCGGCGGCAACGGCGTCGAGGGCTGCACCGGCGGCGTTCCGTTCCCGATCCCGCAGAACGGCAACGAGGCGATCTGGAACACGCTGCTGCGTTATCGCGGCGGCACTTACGGGCTCGACTGGGACCAGGCGGCGGTCACGCGCAGCGGCGACTACGCTTTGGTGAAGTTCAAGTACGAGTACGACTTCCAGTACGGCAACTGCGCGATTCCGCCCGCGAAGCGCGAGCCGAACCTGATCCTCAACTACCTGCAGGAAACCACGGCGCCGGCGCGGCTCGCGGGCTACATCCTGCTGGTGCACGAGACGGTGAACCAGGTGAAGGAGCCGCGGAGCGCGTGGACGTACAACCCGGGCCAGCGCCGCGTGCGCCTCGCGCCGAACGTGGCCTACGACAACCCCGGCACCGCGGCCGACGGGCTGCGCACCAACGACGACTTCGGCATGTACAACGGCGCCACCGACCGCTACAACTGGAAGCTGGTGGGCAAGAGGGAGATGTACATCCCGTACAACTCCTACAAGATGGACGACCCGAAGTACAAGTACTCGGATGTCCTCAAGGCCGGCCACCTGAACCAGGACCTCGCGCGCTACGAGCTGCATCGCGTGTGGATCGTCGACGCGACGCTGAAGCCGGGCGTGAGCCACATCTACTCGCGGCGCACGTTCTACATCGACGAGGACAGCTGGGCGATCGTCGCGATCGACGCGTACGACGGCCGCGGCCAGCTCTGGCGCTACGCCGAGCAGCACAACTACAACTGGTACAACGTCCCGATGTGGTACGCCGGCGTCGAGGTGCACAACGACCTGCAGTCCGGCCGCTACATCGCCATGGGCCTGCGCAACGAGGAGAAGCGCGTCTACGAGCCGCTCAAGCGCTCGCCGGCCGACTACTCGCCGGAAGCCCTGCGCGGCATCGGCACGCGCTAGCGCGGAGGGCATCCCGGCGGCTTCCATGGGCAAGGCCGGCGCCGCCGGGCGCGCGTTCCTCCTGATCGTCGCGATCGCTTCGCTCGCCGGCTGCGGCCCGGCGGGCGAGCCGGGCGCGCCTTCCGAATCGCGGGTGCTGCCCGCCTCGGGCCCGCTTCGCGCGGAGACGATGAAGCGCCTGCTGCTCATCGATGGCGCGCGCGCCGGGAATCGCATCGTCGCGGTGGGCGACCACGGCTACATCGTGCTCTCGGACGACGACGGCGCGAGCTGGCGCCGCGCGCGCGCGCCCGAGGCGCCGCTCCTCACCGCGCTCACCTTCGCCGACGACCAGCATGGCTGGGCGGTAGGGCACGACGAGCTGATCCTCGCCACCTCCGACGCCGGCGAGAGCTGGAGCGCGCAGTTCTCCGCGCCCGCCGAGAAGCGCCCGCTCCTCGATGTGCTGTTCCTCGACGCCCGGCACGGCATCGCGGTGGGCGCGTACGGCGCGTACTACGAGACGGCGGACGCCGGGCGCACGTGGAGCGCGCGCAAGATCACGCCGGAGGATCGGCACCTCAACGGCATCGTGAGGCTTGCGGATTCGCGCCTGCTGATCGTCGGCGAGTCGGGAACGATCCTGCTTTCGACCGACGCCGGCCGCGAATGGAAGCCGATCGCCTCTCCCTACAAGGGCTCGCTCTTCGGCGCGGTGGTGGCCGCCGACGGCTCGGTGGTCGCGTTCGGGCTGCGCGGCAAGATCTTTCGCTCGGCGGACGGCGGCGAGAGCTGGCAGGCGGTGGAGAACGCCTCGACCGCCACGCTCATGGGCGGCGCACGCCTCGCCGACGGCACGCTGGTGCTGGTGGGCGGCGCGGGCACGGTGCTCGTGAGCCATGACGCGGGGCGCAGCTTCGCGCTCGCCGGAAGCGCGGAGACCGCGCGCGTGTATTCGAGCGCGATCGCCGGCGCGAACGGCGCGGCGCTGGTGTTGGGCGACAGCGGCGCGCGCGTGATGGCGGTCGGTGCGGCGCAGGCACCGCGATGAAGCTCGAGCGCTTCATCGGCGCGGTCTCCGGCGCGATCTTCCGCCACCGGCGCGCGTGGCTCGTGCTCTTCGCGATCCTCACCGCGTTCTTCGCCTGGTCGGCCTCGCACCTCGCCGTGGACGCGGGCTTCAACAAGATGGTGCCGCTGCAGCATCCGTACATGAAGGTGTACCGCGAGTACGAGAAGGTGTTCGGCAGCGCCAACCGCATCGCCATCGCGCTGATGCAGGAGCACGGCGACATCTACACGCGCGAGTACATGGCGAAGCTGAAGGGCCTCACCGACGACGTGTTCCTGCTGAACGGCGTCGACCGGCCCTCGGTGAAATCGCTCTTCACGCCCAACACGCGCTTCATCGAGGTGATCGAGGAGGGCTTCGCGGGCGGGAACGTCGTGCCGGCGACGTTCCAGGGCACCGCGCGGGACCTCGCGACGGTGCGCGCCAACGTCGACAAGTCCACCGAGGTGGGCCGCACCGTGGCGACCGACTTTTCCGGGGCGCTGGTCACCGCGGCGCTCCTCGAGATCGACCCGCAGACCGGCAAGCGCCTCGACTACTTCGACTTCGCGCACAAGCTCGAGGAGCTGCGCGCGAAGTACGAGGGCGGCGGGCAGACGGTGCACATCATCGGCTTCGCCAAGGCGGTGGGCGACATCGCCGAGGGCGCGCGCGGGGTGATCCTCTTCTTCGGCATCGCCTTCCTGATCACGCTCGCGCTCATGGTGGCGTTCGTGAAGGACGTGAAGCTCACGCTGGTCGCGTTGGTGGTGGCGATGATGCCGGTGCTGTGGCTCCTGGGAACGTTGCCGCTGCTGCACTTCGGCATCGATCCGCTCTCGATCCTGGTGCCGTTCCTGATCTTCTCCATCGGCGTTTCGCACGCGGTGCAGATGACCAAGACCTGGGAGCGCGAGGTGAGCGCCGGG
>JAICTR010000360.1 GCA_025936275.1 Burkholderiales bacterium | reverse complement strand
CTTGCGTGCGTTGCGCCATTCTCGTTGCAACACCTCGTTGGCCGCGATCGTATTGAGCGCATCCGCATCGAGCACCAGGGGCTTGGGGAGGGCGATCAGCGTGGGAAGGATCGTGCGCTCGAATTCCGCGGGTGCCTCCGGCGAGGGCGAGCGCCCCGCGCCCGGGCCGGCCACGAACACATCGGCGCCGAGCGCATCACCGACGGTTCGCAGCATGAGCTCCGGATGCACCAGATCGACCGCGGGTGCATCGTTGCCGAGCAGCGCGACGTGGACGCGTCCGGCGCCGGCGAGGAGCGACGCGCGGCCGGCGAGGAGCGCGGCGCCTACCATGCCGCGGTTGCCGCCGATCACCGCGACGGTCCCGAAGTCGCCCTTGTGCGAATCGCGCGCGCGCGTCGCGAGCCACGGCGCGACGACATGGGGCGTCAACAGGAATCCGTGCGCCTCGCGCAGCAGCTCGTTCCCCGTGCCGAGGTCGTCCAGCTCCACGGCACCGCAGTAATCGAGGCCTTCGGCGGTGTGCAGGCCGGGCTTGTGCGCGATGAAGGTGAGCGTCGCGGTCGCGCGAACCGCGGCGCCGCGCACGCGACCGGTGGCGGCGTCGAGCCCGCTCGGCACGTCGATCGCGAGCACCGGGGCGCCGCACGAGTTGATGCGGCCGATGAGCGCTCGCGATTGCGCGTCCACCTCGCGCGCGAGGCCGATCCCGAGGAGGCCATCGACGACCAACGCGAGCGGCACATCCCCGGGCCACTCGCGCACGATGCGCCCGCCGCGCGCGGCGAACGCGGCGCGGGCCTCGCGCGCCTGCGCAGCCTTCGGCGCCGCATCGCTCGCCTCGAGCACGATCACGCGATGGAAGGATGCGACGAGCGCCGCCGCCGCGACCCACGCGTCGCCGCCATTGTTGCCACGCCCGGCGACGACCAGGATCGTGTCGCCGCTATCCTTCGCGAGCCGCCGGGCGCACTCCGCGACCGCCCGCCCGGCGCGCAGCATGAGGCTCGGCATGCCCGGCGCGGAGCAACGCGCTTCGACCGCGCGAAGCGCCTCGAGCGTGAGGATCGGGGTGGGCTTCGCGCCCTCGTTCATGCCCACGTACCGGCGACGAGGCTTGCCGCGCCATCGGGTACGAGGACGGTATCGACCGCCTGCGGCAACGTCTCGGGATAGTCGCGGCTGTAGTGCAGGCCGCGGCTTTCCTCGCGGACGAGGGCCGAGCGCACGATGAGCTCGGCGGTGAGCACGAGGTTCCTCAGCTCGACGAGGTCGTTGGAGATGCGGAAGTTCGCATAGAACTCGTGGATCTCCTGCTGCAGGAGCTGGATGCGATGCCGGGCGCGCTCCAGGCGCTTGGTGGTGCGCACGATGCCGACGTAATTCCACATCGTGCGGCGCAGCTCGTCCCAGTTGTGCGAGATCACCACTTCCTCGTCGGCGTCGGTGACGCGGCTTTCGTCCCACGCCGGCAGCGCGGGGCGCGGCGCCTCGGGCTGCGCGAGGATGTCCGCCACCGCCGCTTGCGAGAACACGAGGCACTCGAGGAGCGAGTTCGAGGCGAGCCGGTTGGCGCCGTGCAGGCCGGTGCTCGCCACCTCACCCAACGCGTAGAGGTTCGGCACGCTGCTGCGCCCGCGAAGGTCGGTGACGATGCCTCCGCACGTGTAATGCGCGGCGGGCACCACCGGAATCGGCTCCTTCGTCATGTCGATGCCGAACTCGAGGCAGCGCGCATGGATGTTCGGGAAATGCGCGCGAATGAACTCGGCCCCCTTGTGCGTGATGTCGAGGTACACGCAATCGACGCCGTGCTTCTTGATCTCGAAATCGATCGCGCGTGCGACGACGTCGCGTGGTGCCAGCTCGGCGCGTGGGTCGTGGCGCGGCATGAAGCGGTCGCCGTCGGGAAGCTTCAGGATCCCGCCCTCGCCGCGAACCGCTTCCGAGATGAGGAAGGACTTGGCGTGCGGATGGTAGAGGCAGGTGGGATGGAACTGGATGAACTCCATGTTCGCCACCGCCGCGCCCGCGCGCCAGCCGATCGCGACGCCGTCGCCCGTCGCCGTGTCGGGATTGGTCGTGAAGAGATAGACCTTTCCCGCGCCGCCGGTCGCGAGCACCGTGAAGCGCGCGCCCAACGTCTTCACCCGGTCGTCATGGATATCGAGCACGTAGGCGCCGAGCACGCGTTCGGGCCCCGCGACACCGGCCTTGCGCGCCGTGACGAGATCCACGGCGATGTGCCATTCGAGGACGTCGATGTTCGGATGGCTCTTCACCCGTCCGACCAGCGTCTTCTGCACCGCGCGGCCGGTGGCGTCGGCCGCGTGCACGATGCGCCGATGGCTGTGGCCGCCCTCGCGCGTGAGGTGCAGCTCGTCCCGGTTGCCGTCGTCGCGGGTGAAGGGCACCCCCTGGTCGACGAGCCATTCCACCGAGCGGCGCCCGCGCTCGACCACGAAGCGCACGGCGTCTTCGTGGCACAGGCCCGCGCCCGCGACCCGCGTGTCGCGGATGTGGTCCTCGATCGAGTCGGAGCCTTCCATGACCGCGGCGATGCCGCCTTGCGCCCAGCTCGAGGCGCCATCGAGGAGCTCGTGCTTGGTGACCAGCGCCACGCGGCAGCGCTCGGCGAGGCGCAGGGCCGTCGACATGCCGGCCAGACCACTGCCGACCACGAGGACGTCGTAATCCTTCAACGGGGGAGGGTCACAATGGATCAGTCGGGAAATGCGCCTTTGTGGGTAAAAGCCCTACAAGGTCAGGAACTATTTTCCTACGCCCCTGTCTTCACACCCATGTCCCGGAAATGCGCGCCAAAGGAATGAAAAATTTGAGCTTTATAATACCCCAGGAGGTCAAGAAACCCTTCGTGGCGCCGCTTCCGCAATCCGGTCTCGCGGGAGGGGCTCCTTCGAGAGCACCCATACAAGGCCGCATGAGCGACAGGGAAGTCGACCAGAAGCTGGTCGAGCGCGCACAGCAAGGGGAGAAACGGGCTTTCGAGCTGCTGGTGCTGAAGTACCAGCGCAAGCTCGAGCGGCTGCTCTCGCGCGTGATCCGCGATCCGGCCGAGATCGAAGATGTGGCGCAGGAAGCCTTCATCAAGGCCTACCGCGCGCTCCCGAATTTCCGCGGCGACAGCGCGTTCTACACCTGGCTCTACCGCATCGGCATCAATACCGCCAAGAATTACCTCGTGGCCATGGGGCGCCGGCCGCAGGTCAGCACCGATGTTGAGATCGAGGATGCGGAAAATTTCGAGGATGCAAACGAGTTGCGCACCGT
>JAICTR010000066.1 GCA_025936275.1 Burkholderiales bacterium | reverse complement strand
CGCGAGATGCGATTCATCTTGTTGATGGTCTCGATCATGTGCACCGGGATGCGGATGGTGCGCGCCTGGTCCGCGATCGAGCGGGTGATGGCCTGGCGGATCCACCACGTCGCGTACGTCGAGAATTTGTAGCCGCGGCGGTATTCGAACTTGTCGACCGCCTTCATGAGGCCGATGTTGCCTTCCTGGATGAGGTCCAGGAACTGCAGGCCGCGGTTGGTGTACTTCTTCGCGATGGAGATCACGAGGCGCAGGTTGGCCTCGATCATCTCGCGCTTCGCGCGCCGCGCCTTCGCCTCGCCCGTGGACATCTGGCGCGCGATCTCCTTCAGGTCCTTGATCGGGATCCCGACTTCCTTCTGCAGGTTGATGAGCGCGTCCTGCTGCTCGACGATCGCCGGCTTGAAGCGGTCGAGCGCCTTGGCGTAGGCCTTGCCCGAGGCGATCTCCTCGTTCACCCACTTGGTGTTGGTCTCGTTGCCGGGGAACACCTTGATGAAGTGCGCGCGCGGCATGGCGGCGTTGCGCGTGCAAAGCTCCATGATCTCGCGCTCGTGCGAGCGGACCCTTTCGACGAGCGCGCGCAGCCCGTTCGAGAGGTGCTCCACCTGCTTCGCGGTGAAGCGGATGGCGAGGAGCTCCGTGGAGATATCCTCCTGCAGGTCCTTGTAGGCGCGCGAGCGGTAGCCCTTCTCGACCAGCAGCTTCTTCATCTTCTTGTACTGGCGGCGCACCTTGTTGAAGTGGGCCAGGGCATTCTGCTTGAGCTCCTCGAGGTCGGCATTCGCGACCGCCTCGTCCTCGGCTTCCTGCTCCTCGGCGTCGAGCTCCTCGAGCTCTTCCTCCTCGCTCATCTCCTCCTCGACGACCTCCTCGCCCTCGTCCTCGTCCACGAGGCCGTCGACGAGCTCGTCGATGCGCATCTCGTCCTTCTCGATGAGCTCGGCCATGCGCAGGATCTCCTCGATCGTGGTCGGGCACGAGGAGATCGCGTGGATCATGTGCTTGAGGCCGTCCTCGATGCGCTTGGCGATCTCGATCTCGCCCTCGCGCGTGAGGAGCTCCACCGAGCCCATCTCGCGCATGTACATGCGCACGGGGTCCGTGGTGCGGCCGAACTCGGCGTCGATCGTGGTGGAGAGCGCTTCCTCCGCCTCCTCGATCACGTCTTCCTCGGCGATCGGGGCCGGCGCCTCGTTCATGAGGAGCTGCTCGGCATCCGGGGCCTCGTCGTACACCGCGATGCCCATGTCGGCGAGCATCGTGACCACGCCCTCGATCTGCTCGGCGTCGGTCATGTCGTCGGGCAGGTGGTCGTTGATCTCGGCGTAGGTGAGGTAGCCCCGCTCCTTGCCGAGCACGATGAGGTTCTTGAGGCGCTTCTTCTGCGCCTCGACTTCGGCGAGTTTCACCTCGGCCTTCGGATGATCGCTGCTCGACTTTTTCACGTGTAGGACTCCCGGTGGGGCTGATCGGGGAAAACCGAAAATTGTATCAGAATTTGGACACGCCTTCCGTAGGAGGATTCCCCGATTTGGAGGCCTCCATGCGGGCGAAAAGGGCCTGGTATTCGGCCATCTGCTCGGGCGTGGCGGTCCCCGCGCTCATCAGTCGGACCAGCTCGCCCTGGCGTTGAGCCAAGCGCTCGCCGCGAAGCTCCCGCACCCAGTGCGAGACCTCCGCCTCGAGGTCGAGCTCGCCCGCTTCCGCCTGGCCCAACAGCGGCTCACGCAGGGCCTGCTCGATGGCCGCCTCGTGCTCCGACCCCTGGAAGTAAGCGCTGACCTGTCCAAGGGTGAGATGGGGGCTCGAGCGGCAAAAACCAGCGACGGCACGCAGGGTTGCGGCCTCCGGACGCGCTCCATCCAGCACCTCCTCGGGCACCTGCGCCGAGAGGTCGGGACGCATCAGGAGGCGCGCCACCAGGCGCAGCTCGGGTGCCGCGGGCGCGCCGCGGACGGTGCGCGGCGGCGCGGCCCGGGCCGAGCTGCGCGGCGGCGGCGTGCGCGCCGGAAGCAGCGCCTCCACCTCGGCCGCATCGAGCCGCGCGAGCTCCGCCAGGCGGTGCCGCAACATCGCGGAGAGCGCCGGCGCCTGCACCTGCGCGACAAGCGGCTTCGCCTCCGCGACGAAGCGCGCGCGCCCCTCCTCGCTCGCCATGTCCACGGCCGAGGCGAGCTCGGAAAACAGGAACTGCGAGAGCGGCTTCGCCTGCGCCGCGGCGGCGAGGAACGCATCGCGTCCCTCGCGGCGCACATACGTATCCGGGTCGTCCTCGGGGGGCAGGAAGAGGAAGCTCACCACCTTGCCGTCGGCGAGCACCGGGAGCGAGACCTCGAGCGCGCGCCACGCGGCCTTGCGCCCGGCCGCATCGCCATCGAAGCAGAACACCACGTTGTCGGCGAGCTTGAGGAGCTTTGCCACGTGCACGGGCGTGGTCGCGGTGCCGAGCGTGGCCACGGCGTTCTCGACGCCGTTCTGCGCGAGCGCGACGACATCCATGTAGCCCTCGACCACGATCACGCGGTTCGCGTCGCGAACGGCGCGGCGCGCCTGGTAGAGGCCGTAGAGCTCGCGCCCTTTCTCGAAGAGCGGCGTCTCCGGCGAGTTGAGGTACTTGGGCTCGCCCGGCCCGATGACGCGCCCGCCGAAGCCGATCACGTTGCCGCGCGCGTCCAGGATCGGGAACATCACGCGGTTGCGAAAGCGGTCGTAGCGGCGCGATTTCTTGTCGGGATGCTCGGCATCGGGCTCGGAATCGATCACGAGCCCGGTGTCCTTGAGCGGTCCGGTCGCATAGTCGGCAAACACCTGCGCGAGGTTCTGCCATCCCTCGGGCGCGTAGCCCAGGCCGAAGCGCGCCGCGATCTCGCCCGAGACGCCGCGGCCCTTGAGGTAATCGATCGCGCTCCGCGACTTCTTCAGCTCGGCGCGATAGTACGAGAGCGCATCCAGCATGCGCGCGGTGAGCGCGGGGGCCTCGGCTCCGCCCGGGCGCGGCTCGCGCGAGCGCGTCTCGGGCACCGGCATGCCCACCGTCTCGGCGAGCGCGCGGATCGCCTCGGGATAGGCGAGGCCCGAGTACTCCATGAGGAAGCCGATCGCGTTGCCGTGCGCGCCGCAGCCGAAGCAGTGGTAGAACTGCTTCGACGGGCTCACCGTGAAGGATGGCGTCTTCTCGTTGTGGAAGGGGCAGCAGGCCGAGTAGTTGGCGCCGGCCTTCTTCAGCTTCACGTAGCGGTCCACCACGTCGACGATGTCGACGCGCCCGAGCAGGGACTGGATGAATTCCTGCGGGATCATGGTGGCCATTATGCGTCGTCCCCGCGGAAGCGGGGACCCATGGATTCCCGCCTGCGCGGGAATGACGTCAGGCGAGCCTGGCCTTCACCAGCGCCGAGACCCGGCCCATGTCGGCGCGTCCCGCGAGCATGGGCTTCAGCACCCCCATGACCTTGCCCATGTCGGCGGGCGAGCTGGCGCCGGTCTTCGCCAGCGCCGAGCCGATGGCGTCCTCGATCTCCTGCGCCGAGAGCTGCTGGGGCAGGTAGCCCTCGAGCACCGAGATCTCGTACTGCTCCTTGTCGGCGAGGTCCTGGCGCGCCGCCTTCTCGTACTGCGCGATGGAGTCCTTGCGCTGCTTGATCATCTTCTCGACCACGCCCACCACGCCGGCATCGTCGAGGGTCACGCGCTCGTCCACCTCGCGCTGCTTCACCGCCGACAGCAGCAGGCGCAGGGCGCCGAGACGCTCGGTTTCGCGCGCCTTCATGGCGGATTTCATGTCTTCGTTGATTCGTTCACGCAGCGACATCGTGCCTCCACTTGGCAGAACACCGGGACCGACCCTGAACCAGCGACGGCAGCGCCAGGGTCCGTCCCAAAAAGGATCGCGGCGAGCGGGGCTCGATGCCCGGCTCGCCGCGAGGAATCCTGGGTACGCGCCTCAGTACAGCTTGGGCGGGAGCATCTGCGCGCGCATGCGCTTGAAGCGGCGCTTCACGGCCGCCGCGTGCTTGCGCTTGCGCTCGGCGGTGGGCTTCTCGTAGAACTCGCGGGCGCGAAGCTCGGTGAGGAGCCCGGTCTTTTCCACGGCGCGCTTGAAGCGGCGAAGCGCCACGTCGAACGGCTCGTTTTCCTTGACTCGGACGATGGGCATGGGGTTGCGTTGAAGTTGATGCCGGAAAACCACGCATAATATCAGGATTTTGGCGCCCGCGGAAGGCAACCGGGCGCTCCGGAAGGACTCCCCTGCTGATCCTCGGCATCGAAACCTCGTGCGACGAGACGGGCGTCGCGCTTTACGACACCGTCGCGGGCCTCATCGGCGAGGCGTTGCACTCGCAGGTCCGCCTCCACGCGGATTACGGCGGCGTGGTGCCCGAGCTCGCCTCGCGCGACCACGTGCGGCGCCTGCTGCCGCTGCTGCGCGAGGTGCTGCGCGGCTCGGGGCGGCGGATCGATGAGGTGTCGCTCGTCGCGTACACGCGCGGCCCGGGCCTGGGCGGCGCGCTGCTGGTCGGCGCCTCGATCGCGAGCGGTCTCGCGCTCGCGCTCGGTTGCCCCGTGGTCGGCATCCATCACCTCGAGGGTCACCTCCTCTCGCCGCTTCTCGCCGAGCCGCGGCCGCAGTTTCCGTTCGTGGCGCTGCTCGTCTCGGGCGGCCACACGCAGCTCATGCGGGTGGACGGCGTCGGGCGCTATGCCCTGCTCGGCGAGACGCAGGACGACGCCGCCGGCGAGGCGTTCGACAAGACCGCCACCGTCCTCGGCCTCGAGTATCCCGGCGGACCGGCGCTCGCGCGCCTCGCGGAGAACGGCGATCCCGCGCGCCACGCGCTGCCGCGGCCGATGATCGCGAGCGGCGACCTCGACTTCAGCTTCAGCGGTCTCAAGACCGCGGTGCTCACGCGCGTGCGCGAGCTGGGAGCGCTCGGCGAGGCGGCGCGCGCCGATCTCGCGGCGGCGGTCCAGGCGGCGGGGGTCGACGAGCTCGCGGAGCAGTGCAGGCGCGAGCTCGCGCGAGAGGGACTCGAAGGGCTGGTGGTGGCGGGCGGCGTGGGCGCGAACGCGGCGCTGCGCGAGCGCCTCGCGCGCGAGGCGCATGCGATGGGAGGCGAGGTGTGGTTTCCGCCGCTGCGCCTGTGCACCGACAACGGCGCGATGATCGCCTTCGCCGCGGCGCTCAAGTACGCCGATCGCGGGCCGGAATCGATCGTCGATGAGTTCTCCGTGCTGCCGCGCTGGGACCTCGCGGCCGCGGCGCGCGAAGCTCAGTCCACCCCGCGGCGATAGGCGCGCTCGGCATCCTCGACCGCGAGCTCGGCGCGCTTCACCTGGTCCTCGAGCTGCTGCACGCGCGAGTAGTACTCCGCGCTCGGCACGCGTCCCGGGCAGATGGTCCTGCCATCCTGCGTCTTGTGGCAGTTGGAGCGCGGCACCTGTGCGCCGGGCCCCGGAGGGCCGCCCAGCGTCACCTGCCACTCGTCGGGCTGCGGCTCGCCCGCTTCGGCGAGGCTCTTCCGCGCGAGGTCGAGCCGCGCCCGGGCGCGCTCCAGGTTCGCCTCGAGCCGCGCGCGCGTCTGGCGGCGTTGCGTGAGGAGGTCCGGCTCCGCGGGCGCCTGCGGGGCGGCGCCCGGCTCGAGGGGGACGGCTTTCTCGACGGGCTTCACCGCGGGTGCGACGCTGTGCGCCTCCGGATCCACGTCGATGCGCGACACGGTGCCGGTGAAACCCTTCGGCGGCGCATCTCCGTAATGCACGGTGCCGTCCTTGTCGGTCCACTTGTAGAACGTCGCGGCGAACGCGGCGTTGGCAAGCGCGAGCATGCCGAGACCGACGCACGCTGCACGAAGGAGGCGCGAAAAGGGCAACGCGCTACTGCTGCTTCTCCAGGCCGCGCACTTCATCTTCCGCCTCCTTCACCGCGCGCTCGAGGTTGGCGAGGCGCTGTTCGTACGCTTCGGTCGGCACCGGGCGCGTGCCGCCGCCCGCGTTGCCGATGAACCGGATGTCGCCGTCGCCCGGCTTGTCGCGCGCATCCTCGAGCGCCTTGCGCGCGGCTTCCAGCCGCTGCCGCGCCACCTCGAGCTTCTGCGCGCCGGTGGCCTCGGCGGCAGCAGGCTTCGTCTCCGTGCTGGCGGTCGGATGCACGGGCTTGGGCGCGGCGAGGGTCGCCCGGTTCGCGTTCGGATCGATGTCGATCCGAATGACCTGACCGTCGAAGTACTTCGGCGGTTCCTCGGCGTACGTGATCTTCCCGTGGCGGTCGATCAGCTTGTAGACGGTCTGGGCGAGCGCGATGGGCGCCGCCGCGGCGAGGAGCACGGCACAAGCGAGGTGCGTGAGGGAGCGATGCATGGCGGTTCTCCTAGGCGGCCGCGGCGCGCGCCCGGGCGCAGACGCGGCAATGCGCGTCGCGCGCGAGGCGCACCTCGTGCCAGCGGCTGGCGAGCGCGTCGAAGAGCAGCAGGCGGCCGGCGAGGGTTTCGCCCACGCCCGCGATGAGCTTGATCGCCTCGAGCGCCTGGAAGGTGCCGACGATGCCCACCAGCGGCGCGAAGACGCCCATCGTCGCGCAACGCTCGTCCATCGATTCTCCCTCCTCCGCGAAGAGGCAGTGGTAGCAGGGCGAATCGTCGCGGCGCAGGTCGAACACCGCGACCTGGCCGTCGAAACGGATCGCGGCGCCGGAGACGAGGGGCTTGCGGTGCGCGACGCAGGCGCGATTGAGCGCGTGGCGGGTGGCGAAGTTGTCGGAGCAATCGAGGACCACGTCCGCCGCACGCACGAGCTCCGCGATGCGATCCGCATCCGCGCGCTCCTCGAGCGCCTCGATGCGCACATCGGGATTGAGCGCGGCGAGCGTGCGCGCGGCCGAGGCGACCTTCGGCATCCCGATCGAATCGAGGCGATGGATCACCTGGCGCTGCAGGTTGGTCGCATCGACGCGATCGCCGTCGCAGATCGTGATGCGGCCGATGCCGCTGGAGGCGAGGTAGAGGAGCGCCGCGGAGCCGAGCCCGCCGGCGCCGAGCACGAAGGCGTGCGAAGCGAGGAGCCTTTCCTGGGACTCCTCGCCGAACTCGTTGAGCAGCAGGTGGCGGCTGTAGCGCAGCCGCTGGACATCGTCCACGCGCGTGGTCCTTTGCGGGCCGCCGCGCCCGCCGCGAGGGCTACTTCGCGGCGGCGACCGCGGCGGAAGTCGCCTTGATCGGCAGGCCCTTCAGGTGGTTCAGGGCGGCGTTGAGCTGCAGGTCTTCCTTCTTCCCGCCGGCAGCCTTCTTCGCATCCGCCGTGGGCTCGGCCTTCGCGCTCGCGGGCTTCACCGCCACGTTCGCGCTCTTGCCGCTCGCCGGCCCGGCGATGATCTTGTCGGTCGGCTTCGCCTTGCCGTTCGATTCATCGAGCTTGCCGTTCTCGACCACGAGGTGGTGCTGCAGGTCGGCTTCGCGCAGCAGCACGCGCTCGCCGCCGCTGTCCTCGACCACGATGTCGGGCGAGATGCCCTTCGCCTGGATCGAGCGGCCGTTCGGCGTGTAGTAGAGCGCCGTGGTGAGCTTCACCGCCTGGTTGTTGGGCAGCGGCAGGATGGTCTGCACCGAGCCCTTGCCGAAGGTCTGCGTGCCGAGGATCGTCGCGCGATGATGGTCCTGCAGAGCGCCCGCCACGATCTCCGAGGCGGAGGCCGAAGCGCCATTCACCAGCACCACCATCGGCACCGTCTTCACCGCCGCGGGAAGCTTCGCGAGGAAGTCCTCCTTGAAGGCCCCGCGCACGTAGTTCTCCTTGTTCGCGGTGAGGCGCATCTTCGCGTCCTCGGTGCGCCCGTCGGTGTACACGACGAGGTCGTTCTTGTGCAGGAACGCCGAGGAGACCGCCACCGCGGAATTCAGCAGCCCGCCGGGATTCATGCGCAGGTCGAGCACCAGGCCCTTCAGGTCGCCGCCGTTCTTCTTGTAGAGGTCGTCGATCGCGGCGACGAGGTTCTCGCCGGTGTGCTCCTGGAACTGGGTGATGCGCACCAGGCCGTAGCCGGGCTCGATCAGCTTCGCCTTCACGCTCTTCACGCGGATCACGTCGCGGCGCACGCTGAACTCGAGCGGCTTGTCCTCGCCCTTGCGCAGCACCGTGAGCTTCACCTCGGAGCCCGGCTTGCCGCGCATCTTCTTCACCGCGTCCGAGAGGCTGATGCCCTTGAGCGACACGTCGTCGAGCTTGATGATGAGGTCGCCCGCCTGCACGCCGGCGCGATAGGCCGGGGTGTCCTCGATGGGCGCCACGACTTTCACGAAGCCATCCTCGGCGCCGACCTCGATGCCGAGGCCGCCGAACTCGCCCTGGGTGCCGACCTGCAGGTCGCGGTACGCGTCCTGGTCGAGGAAGGCCGAATGGGGATCGAGGTCCGTCACCATGCCGTTGATCGCGCCCTTGAGGAGCTTGCGATCGTCCACCGGCTCCACGTAATCGGTCTTGATGCGGCCGAACACCTCGCTGAAGAGGCGCAGGTCGTCGACCGGCAGCTGCAGCGCGGAGACCTGGCGGTCCGCCATCGCGGAGAAATGGAGGCTCGCGACGATGCCGAGCACGGCGCCGAGCGCGACGAGACCGATCTGCTGGAGTTTCTTGGCCATCCCTGGTTCCCTTCCCGGATTGCGATTGCCGCGCTAGCGGGCCGTCCACTTCAACGGATCGAACGGCTTTCCGTCGCGGCGCAACTCGAAGTATAGACCCGAATCCGCGCTTTCTCCCGATGCGCCGACGCTCGCCACGGGGTCTCCGGCGCGCACCTTTTCGCCGACCTTGCGAAGCAGCCCTTCGTTGTCGGCGTAGAGGCTCATGTAGCCCCCGCCGTGGTCGAGAATCAAGAGGTTGCCGAAGCCGCGCAGCCAGTCCGCGTACACCACGATGCCGTCGGCTACCGCGCGCACCGTTTCACCTGTAACAGCGCGGATGAAGAGGCCCTTCCATGCGGTGCCGGTCGCCTCGCGCCGGTCGCCGTAGTGGTTCATCAAGCGGCCGCGCACCGGCAGGTGGAGCTTGCCCTTCAGGCTCGCGAACGGACGCGCGGCGAGCGAAGCGTCGGCGACGCGATCCACCGGCTCGCCATTCTTGCCCGCCGCGCGCGATTGCTCGGCGAGCTCGCGCGCGATGCGCTCGACGAGCTTCGCGAGCCGCGCCTCGTCGCGCTTGAGGCTGCCGATGCGCTTGCGCCCGCGCGAGATCTCTCCCGAGATCTTCGCCACCGCCGCGGCGCGCTGCGCGCGCTCCTTCTCGAGCCGGCGGCTCTCGCGCGCCTGGCCCGCCGCGTTCGCCGCGAGCTCGTCGCGCCGCGCGCGCGCCTCCTCCTGCAGGCCGGCGAGCTCCTGCTCCTCGCGCCGCAGGCCGGTGATGAGGTCCGCGCGCGCGCGCTGGATGTAGCCGTAGTAGTGAAGATGGCGTGACGCGGTTTGCGGGTCGCGCCCCTCGAGGATCAGGCGCAGGCGGTCGGTCGCGCCCTGCTCGTATTGCAGGCGCAGGAGCTTCGCGGCGAGCGCCTTCTGCCGCTCGAGCGCGGCGCTCGCCTTCGCCTCGCGGTCCTCGATGGAGCCGAGGCGCGCCTCGAGGTCCTTCCTCTGCTGGCGCAGCTCGAAGAGCGCGCGGTGCGCCTCGCTCAATGCGCGGTCGCTCTCGCGCAGGCGGTCGCGCGCCTCGCCGCGCGATTCCTGCGCCGCGGAAAGATCGGCCTGCAGCTTTTCGATGCGCTCGCGCAGGCTCTTCAGGCGCGCCTCGCTCGCCGCCGCGTCCTTCGCGGGCGCCGCGAGGGCCACCGGCGCGAGGGAAAGCAGGAGAAGCAGGGCCGCGGCCCCCCGGCGCACGAGGCGCGCGCGGGTCATCCGGCCGCTTGCGCCTTGCCCTGGCTCGCCACCGAGTGCATCGCCTGCGCGACCGCCTGCGGATCGCCGAGGTAGCGGCGGCCGGTGGCGCGCAGCTGGTCGTCGAATTCGTAAAGCAGCGGGATGCCGGTGGGCACGTTCTCGTTCACGATGGCTTCGTCGGACATCGCGTCGAAATACTTGATGAGCGCGCGCAGGCTGTTGCCGTGCGCGGCGATGAGCACGCGCTCGCCGGCTTCCACGCGCGGCGCGTTGCGCTCGATCCAGAAGGGCACCACGCGGGCGACCGTGTCCTTCAGGCACTCG
>JAICTR010000185.1 GCA_025936275.1 Burkholderiales bacterium | reverse complement strand
GAAGCGAAGCAATGGCTGCTCCTCAAGCACAAGGACCGTTTCGTCGCGCGGGAATCCCCGGGAAGCGGGGCTTCATCGGAGGACATCGCCGAGCGCAGCCGCTCGGTGCTCACCGGCCTCGAAGTCGAGGACCTCAAGGTCGTTCCGGCGCATCGCATTCCGGCGGCGCGGCTGGTGCCCGCCGGGAAGACCGCACCGATGCCCGCAAAGCTTTCGCCGATGCTCGCCGAGACCGGCTCGGCCGCCTTCCGTCGCGCGGGATGGATGTGGGAGCCCAAGCTCGACGGCTATCGCGTGCTCGCGTTCGTGGAGGGCGGTCGCGTGAAGCTGCGCTCGCGGCGCGGCCTCGAGCTCGCCGCGGATTTCCCGGCGCTCGCCGCCGAGCTCGCGGGGGCCGGCGCGCGGATGATCCTCGACGGCGAGATCGTCGCCTTCGATGCGGAGGGCAGGCCCTCGTTCGACGCGCTGCAGGCGCGCGCGAAGCTGAAGACCGACCACGACCGCGCGCGCGCCGATCGCGAGTCGCCGGTCGTGCTCTTCTGCTTCGACCTGCTGCACTTTGCCGGCATCGACTTGCGCGACGCGCCGTATCGCGATCGCCGCCGCTACCTCGCGCAGTGCCTGATGCCGTCGCCGCACGTGCGCCTGGTGCACGCGGAGGAAGACGGCGTGCGGCTCGAGGAAGCGGCGCTCGCGACGGGCTTCGAGGGCGTGGTGGGCAAGCGCGAGGACAGCCGCTACGAGGCGGGCCGGCGCACGGGCGCGTGGCTCAAGGTGAAGCCGCGGCAAAGCGGCGACTTCGTGGTCGGCGGCTACACGCGCGGCAAGGGCTCGCGCGCCGCGCTGGGCGCGCTGCTGGTGGGCCAATGGGAGCGCGGCAAGCTCGCCTACGCGTCGCACGTCGGCTCCGGATTCGATGAGCGGACGTTGGAACTCCTGAAGTCGCGTCTCGAGCCGCTCGCGGCGCAGTCGTGCCCGTTCGCTACGCTCCCGGAGCTCAACGGGCCCACGACCTGGGTCGCCCCACGCGTGGTCGTGGAGGTCGCGTACCAGGGATGGACGTCGGATGAGCATTTGCGCGCGCCGGTGTTCCTGCGGGTGCGCGACGACCTCGACGCGAAGAAGGTGCGCCGCGCCGCCTCGAGCGCGCGGGCGAGTCGCGCGGCGCAGCGCACGCCGGCCGACCCGATCGAGGAGATCGTCGCGCAGCTCGAGCGCGCGAAATCCGATGCGACGCTCGCCGTGGGCGCGCATCGCATCCGCGTGACGAGCCTCGATCGCATCTACTGGCCGGAGGACCGGGCGCTCCGCCAGCCCGCGGTCACCAAGCGCGACCTGCTGCGCTACTACGCGCGGGTCTCGCCGTACATGCTGCCGCACCTCGCCGACCGCCCGCTCACCATGATCCGCATGCCCGACGGCCTCGGCGGCGAGCGCTTCTTCCAGAAGCACTGGACCCAGGCGCGGCCCGAGTTCGTCGAGGCGATCACCGTCTTCTCCGGGCACAAGGACGACGAGCACGAGTACCTGCTGTGCAACAACCTGCCGACGCTGCTGTGGCTCGGCCAGTCCGGGACGCTCGAGCTGCACGTGTGGCACTCGCGCGCACGGGGCGGCAACGATGCACAGGCGCAGACCGACGATTACGCGAGCTCGCTCGCGGCGCTCGAATCCTCCATCCTCAACTTTCCCGACTACGTGCTCTTCGACATCGACCCGTATATCTATTCCGGCAAGGAGAAGCCCGGCGATGAGCCCGAGCTCAACACGAAGGCCTTCGAGAAAGGCAAGGAGGTGGCGTTCCACCTGCGCGAGCTGCTCGCCGGGATGGGGCTCGAGGCGATCGTGAAGACCTCGGGCAAGACCGGCCTGCATGTCTTCGTGCCGATCCGCCGCACGCTCGACTTCGATGCCGCGCGCGCGGTCTCCGAGCTCGTCGGCCGGCACCTGATGCGCCTGCACCCGAAGGACATCACGCTCGAATGGAGCATCCCGAAGCGCACCGGGAAGATCTTCATGGACTACAACATGAACGTGCGCGGCAAGACGCTGAACGTGGCGTACTCGCCGCGCGGCGTGGCGGGCGCGCCGGTCTCGATGCCGCTCACGTGGGACGAGCTCGCGGGTGCGCACCCGCTCGATTTCCGCATCGCGAACGCGATGGAGCGCCTCGTGGAGACGGGCGACCGCTGGGCCGATGCGCTCGGGCGCAAGCAGGACCTCGAGCGGGCCCTCAAACGTCCCGCTGGACGGCGCGCGGCGGTTCGGGGAGAATGAAAAGTTTCGCCGCCAACACCTTGAATCGCAAGGCCTAAGCGCGACAGGAGAAAAGCCATGGCCGCACGTTCGATCGCGTCGCTCACGGTGTCCTTCGGGCTCGTCTCGATCCCGGTGAAGCTCTATTCGGCGACGGAGTCCGCGAAGTCGGTCTCCTTCAACCTGCTGCACAAGGCGTGCGGCTCGCGGTTGAAGCAGCAATACCTCTGCGTGAAGGAAGAGGTCGTCGTGCCGCGCGAGGAGATGGTGAAGGGCTACGAGTTCGCGAAGGACCAGTACGTGCTCTTCACGAGCGAGGAGCTGAAGGCGCTCGAGGAGACCGGCACGCACCTGGCGGAGATCACGGAGTTCGTGCCGATCGAGTCGATCGATCCGGTGTACTTCGACAAGGCCTATTACCTCGCGCCCGACAAGGGTGGGGCCAAGCCCTATGCGTTGCTCTCGAAGGCGCTGCGCGAGACGCAGCGCTGCGCCCTCGGCCGCTGGGCGGCGCGCGGCAAGCAGTACATCGTGATGATCCGGCCGGTGGAGGAAGGGCTCGTCATGCAGCAGCTCCTCTACGCCGGCGAGGTGCGTTCCATCGCCGAGATCGAGATCCCGGCGACCGAGGTCAAGGACGCGGAGCTCAAGCTCGCCAAGCAGTTGATCGAGGCGCAGGCGGCCGAGGCGTTCGATCCTGCGGCGTATGCCGACGAGGTGGCGAAGCGCATCGAGGCCGCGATCCAGAAGAAGATCGAGGGCCAGGAGATCTCGATGGCCGAGGAGCCCGAAGGCGGTGCGCAGGTGATCGACCTCATGGAGGCGCTGCGCGCGAGCCTCGAGCGCAAGCCCGCCGCGAAGGCGGCGCGCGAGCCGGCGAGCGCCGCGGCCGAAGGCGCACGCAAGCCGCCCAAGCGCGCGCAGGCGAACGAGCCCGCGGCCCCGCCGGCGCGCAGGAAGAAGGCCTAGCCCTCCACGGATTCGCGAGCGATGGATTCCTATGGCGTCCGCGATGTCGAGCGGCTGCTCGGCGTGCCGCGCGCCACGATCCGCGCGCTGGTGGGCGCGGGGTTCGTCGCGCCCGCGCGCGGGCCGCGCAACAGCTGGCGCTTCTCCTTCCAGGACCTGATCGTGCTGCGCACCGCGCAGGCGCTCGCCGCGGCGCGCGTGCCGCAGCGGCGCATCACGAGGTCGGTGCGGCAGCTGCGCCGCCATCTTCCGGGCGCGATGCCGCTTTCGGGCCTCGCCATCGGCGCCGAGGGCGACCGCGTCGTGGTGCGCGAGGGCCGCAAGCGCTGGCAGGCGGATTCCGGCCAGTACCTGCTCGAGTTCGGCGGCGATCCGGCGAACGGCTCGCTCACCGTGATCGAGCGGCGCGTGGAGTCGAAGGCGGCGCCCGCGCGCGACCGGTTCCAGGAAGCGCTGGCTCTGGAACGCAGCGACCCCGAGGGCGCGATGTGCGCCTACCGCGAAGCGATCGCGGCGGACCCGAAGAACGTCGACGCGCGCATCAACCTGGGCCTCCTGCTGCACGAGGCGCGGCGGCTCGCGGAAGCGGGACGCGTCTACTCCGATGCGCTCGAGGCGTGCGGCGCCGATGCGGTGCTGCTCTTCAACCTGGGCGTGCTGCTCGAGGACATGGGCAACGAGGAGGAGGCGCTGCGCGCCTATCGCGCGGCGCTGGCGATCGATCCCGAGCTCGCCGACGGCCACTACAACCTGGCGCTCCTTTGCCGCAGCCGGGGCGAGCCGCGCGAGGCGATCCGCCACATGGCCGAGTATCGCCGGCTCACGCGCTAGCGATCGAATTCCCATGAACGAGCCCCGCGACCTCTTCACCGCCAGCGGCGAGGTGCACGTGCCGCTCGCCGAGCGCCTGCGCCCCAAGACCATCGACGAGATGGTCGGACAGCGCCACCTCCTGGCCGAGGGGAAGCCGATCCGCGTGGCGCTGCGCTCCGGGAGGCCCCACTCCATGATCCTCTGGGGCCCGCCGGGCGTCGGCAAGACCACGCTCGCGCGCCTCATGGCGAGCGCCTTCAATGCCGACTTCGTCGCCATCTCCGCGGTGCTCGCGGGCGTGAAGGAGATCCGCGAGGCGGTGGAGCGGGCGAAGCTCGCGCGCGACCAGTTCGGGCGCGCGACCATCGTCTTCGTGGACGAGGTGCACCGCTTCAACAAGGCGCAGCAGGACGCGTTCCTGCCGCACGTCGAGTCGGGCCTCTTCACCTTCGTCGGCGCCACCACCGAGAATCCGTCCTTCGAGGTGATCGGGGCGCTCCTCTCGCGCGCGCAGGTCTACGTGCTCGAAAGCCTCAAGCCCGAGGACCTCGACCCCCTCATCGAGCGCGGCTTCGAGGCGGAGCAGGTCGATGCGACGGAGGAAGCGCGCAAGCGCATCGCCGAATTCGCCGACGGCGACGGGCGCCGCGCGCTGAACCTCGTCGAGCAGGTGGCGCAAGCGGCGCGCGTCGAGGGCCGCCACGGGGCCGACGGCGATTTCGTGAACGCCGTCGCGCAGCGCGCGGGACGGCGATTCGACAAGGGCGGCGAGAATTTCTACGACCAGATCTCGGCGCTGCACAAGAGCGTGCGGGGAAGCGACCCCGACGCGGCGCTCTACTGGCTGGTGCGCATGCTCGACGGCGGCGTGGATCCGCGCTACGTCTCTCGCCGCATGATCCGCATGGCGAGCGAGGACATCGGCCTCGCCGACCCGCGCGCGCTCGAGGTGGCGCTCAACGCGGCCGAGGTCTACGAGCGGCTCGGCACGCCCGAAGGCGAGCTCGCGCTCGCCGAATGCGTGATCTACCTCGCGGTCGCCGCCAAGTCCAATGCCGTCTACACCGCCTACGGCGCCGCGCGCGCCTTCGTCGCGCAGGACGGCACGCGCCCCGTGCCGCTGCACATCCGCAACGCGCCCACGAAGCTCATGAAGAACCTGGGTTACGGCAAGGACTATCGCTACGCGCACGACGAGGACGAGGGCTATGCCGCGGGCGAGAGCTACCTGCCCGAAGGCATGGAGCGCCCGCAGTGGTACCTGCCCACCGATCGCGGGCTCGAGGCGAAGATCCGCGAGAAGCTGGAACGCCTCCGCGAGCTGGACCGGAAATCGAAGAAAGTAGAATGACGCTGGATTCCCGCCTTCGCGGGAACGACCGACCTTGCCATGCTAGACATCCAACTCCTGAGAAAAGACCTTCCCGCCGTCGTCGCGGGCCTCAAGCGGCGCGGCTTCGACCTCGACGTCGCCGCGTTCCAGAAGCTCGAGGACGAGCGCAAGAAACTGCAGCTGCGGACCGAGGAGCTGCAGGCGAAGCGCAATGCGCTGAACAAGCAGGTCGGCATGCTGAAGGGCAAGGGCGAGGACGCCTCGGGCCCGATGAAGGAAGCGGCCGGCATCGGCGACGAGCTGAAGGCCAACGAGGCGGCGCTCGCCGGGCTGCAGCAGCGCGCGTCGGACTTCCTGCGGGTGATTCCCAACATTCCGCGCCCCGAGGTTCCCGACGGCCGCTCGAGCGACGACAACGTCGAGGTGCGCCGCTGGGGCGAGCCGCGCAAGTTCGATTTTCCGGTGAAGGACCATGTCGACGTGGGTGTGGGCCTGGGCGGCCTCGACTTCGTTACCGCGGCGAAGCTTTCCGGCGCGCGCTTCTCGGTGCTGCGCGGCGCGGTCGCGCGCCTGCACCGCGCGCTCGCGCAGTTCATGCTCCAGGTGCACACGGAGGAGCACGGCTACACCGAGGTCTACGTGCCGTACATGGTGACCGCGGAATGCGCCGACGGCGTCTCGAGCCTCGCCAAGTT
>JAICTR010000302.1 GCA_025936275.1 Burkholderiales bacterium | reverse complement strand
ACTCATCGGCGGGTCGCTCGCCGCGGCGCTGCGCCGCGCGGGCGCGGTCGCGACCGTCGTCGGATACGACCGCGACCCGCAGGCGCTGGAGCGTGCCGCGGCGCTGGGCCTCATCGACACCGCGGCCGCCTCGGCCTCGGAAGCCGCGAAGGGCGCGGACCTGGTGGTGGTCGCCGTGCCGGTGCGCGCCATCGGCGCCGTGCTGCGCGATGTCGCGGCGACGCTCGCCCCGGGGGCGGTGGTGACCGACGTCGGGAGCACCAAGGGCGATGTCGCGCGGGTCGCCGAGCAGGCGCTGCGCGAGCTCTTTCCGCGCTTCGTGCCCGGCCATCCCATCGCCGGACGCGAGGCGAGCGGCGTCGAGGCGGCGGTCGCGGACCTCTTTCGCGGCGCGCGCGTGGTGCTCACGCCGAATGCCGCCACGGCGCCCGATGCCGTGGACCTCGTGAAGGCATGCTGGGAAGCCGCGGGCGCGCGCATCGCCACCATGGCGCCCGAGCGGCACGACCGCATCTGCGCCGCGGTGAGCCACTTGCCGCACGTGCTTTCGTTCGCGCTGGTGTCCGAGATCGCGGCGCGCGACGACGCCGAGGAGCTGCTCGGCTTCGCCGCGGGCGGCTTCCGCGACTTCACGCGCATCGCGGCGAGCTCTCCCGAGATGTGGCGCGACATCGCGTTGCAGAACCGTGCCGCGCTGCTCGACGAGATCGATCGCTACGCCGCGCGCCTCGCCGTGTTCCGCGAGCTGGTGGAGCGCGCCGACGGCCCCGCCCTCGAGCGCCTGATGACCGAGGCGCGCACCGCCCGCCACGCGTGGGCCGCGGGAAACCGGCGCGCCGCGTCGAGCGAGTAGGCCGTGGACTTCCTCGACCTCGCGCCGGTCGCGCGCGCCGCGGGCGAGCTGCGGTTGCCGGGATCGAAGAGCATCTCCAACCGCACGCTGCTCCTCGCCGCGCTCGCGAGCGGCACGACCGAGTTGAGGGACCTCCTCGATTCCGACGACACGCGCGTGATGCGCGAGGCGCTCGGCGCGCTCGGCGTGCGCGTCGACTCGATCGAGGGTGTCGAGCACCTGCGCGTGCACGGCATCGGCGCCGCGCGCGGCTTCGCGGTGAAGGAGGCGAGCCACTTCGTTGGCAACGCGGGGACCGCGTTCCGGCCGCTCACCGCCGCGCTCGCATTGGCCGACGGTCGCTACGAGCTCTCGGGCGTCGCCCGCATGCACGAGCGGCCCATCGGCGACCTCGTCGACGCGCTGCGCGAAGCCGGCGCGCGCATCGACTACCGCGGCCGCGAGGGCTATCCGCCGCTCGCGATCGCGCCGCGCGAAGCGCACGGCGCCGCGCACGTCGCCGTGCGCGGCGATGTCTCCAGCCAGTTCCTCTCGGCGCTGTTGATGTCGCTCGCCTGGACCGGCGGGGGCGCGCGGATCGAGGTGCGCGGCGAGCTCATCTCCAGGCCCTACGTCGAGCTCACGCTCGGGCTCATGGCGCGCTTCGGCGTCGCGGTGCGGCGCGAGGGATGGAGCGCGTTCGAGATCGCGCCGGGCAGCCGCTATCGCTCCCCGGGCCGCGTGCCGGTCGAAGGCGATGCGTCCTCCGCTTCCTATTTCCTCGCCGCCGGCGCGCTCGGCGGCGGGCCGGTGCGCGTGCGCGGCGTCGGACGGGAAAGCCTGCAGGGCGATGTGCGATTCACGGAAGTGCTCGAGCGCATGGGCGCATCGGTCGCGATAGACGAGGACTGGATCGAAGCGCGCCGCGCAGCGGGCGCCGGCGCGGGGTCGATGACGCCACTTCGCGCCTTCGATCTCGACCTCAACCTCATTCCCGACGCGGCGATGACGGCCGCCGTGCTGGCGCTCTTCGCCGACGGCCCGTGCCGCATCCGCAACATCGCGAGCTGGCGCGTGAAGGAGACCGACCGCATCGCGGCGATGGCCGCGGAGCTGCGCAAGTTCGGCGCGCGGGTCGAGGAAGGCGCCGACTTCATCGCCATCGCTCCGCCGCAAGGATTCCTCGCGCGCGGCGCACGCGGCGAGGCGGTCGCGGTCGAAACCTACGACGACCATCGCATGGCCATGTGCTTCTCCCTCGCCGCCTTCGGGCCGCGCCCGGTCCGCATCCTCGATCCGGGCTGCGTCGCGAAGACGTTCCCCGGCTACTTCGACGCCTTTCGCGCGCTCGTTTCCTGATCCCGATGGGCGCGCTCTCCCAGACCCGCGTGCCGGTCATCGCCATCGACGGCCCGTCGGCGAGCGGCAAGGGCACGGTTGCCGCCCGCGTCGCGCAGGCGCTCGGCTTCCACTACCTCGATAGCGGCGCGCTCTATCGGTTGACCACGCTCGCGGCGATCGCGGCCGCGATCGCGCTCGAGGACGAGCCCGGGCTCGCGGAGGTGGCGCGCACGATGCAGATCCGCTTCGGCGCGGACGGCGTGCGCCTCGCCGGCCGCGACGTCACCGAGGCGCTGCGCACCGAGGAAGTGAGCGCCGCGACCTCGCGCGTCGCGGCCTGGCCGGCGGTGTGCGCCGCGCTCCTCGAGCGGCAGCGCGGTTTCCGCCAGCTGCCGGGCCTGGTGGCCGATGGGCGCGACATGGGCTCGATCGTCTTCCCCGATGCCGACGTCAAGGTGTTCCTCAGCGCGAGTCTCGAAACGCGCGCCGAGCGAAGATATAAGCAGTTGATGGAAAAGGGAATGTATGCCAAAATGGCGGACGTCGTGGAGGAGCTCCGGCGACGCGATGCGCGCGATGCCTCGCGCCCCGTCGCGCCGCTAAAGCATTATCCCGACGCGTTTTTTCTCGATACCAGCGGGCTTTCCGTCGAACAGGCGGTGGCACAGGTTCTCGACTGGTGGCGCGAAAGGGCTTCCCGGCGCGGCCGGGAGACCGATCGGGGCGGTAAATCCCCTTAGGTGTCAGGAAGTTGGCGTGGCAGCCGGCTTGCTGGCGTGTCCAACAACGGCCGCGAGGCCGTCCATCCCGAAAGCCAGGTTTTCATGTTGTCCCAAACTTCAACCCAACCCAACCCCGCCAACGAAAACAGCTTCGCCGCGCTCTTCGAAGAGAGCCTCTCGCGCCAGGAAATGCGCGTGGGCGAAGTGATCACCGCCGAGGTCGTCTCCGTCGATCCGAACGTGGTGATCGTGAACGCGGGACTGAAGTCCGAAAGCACCATCTCCACGGAAGAATTCAAGAACGATCGCGGCGACATCGAGGTGAAGCCGGGCGATTTCGTCTCGGTCGCCATCGAGGCGCTGGAAGACGGCTTCGGCGCCACCAAGCTCTCGCGCGAGAAGGCGAAGAAGCTCGCCGCCTGGGCGGAGCTCGACGACGCGCTCGCCAACGCCAAGATCATCAAGGGCGTCGTCTCCGGCAAGGTGAAGGGCGGCCTCACCGTCATGGTGAACGGCATCCGCGCGTTCCTGCCCGGCTCGCTGGTCGACCTGCGCCCGGTGAAGGACACCTCGCACCTGGAGGGCAAGGAGCTCGAGTTCAAGGTCATCAAGCTCGACCGCAAGAGGAACAACGTCGTGGTCTCGCGCCGCGCCGTGATGGAGGAGACCGCGGGTGTCGAGCGCCAGCAGCTGCTCGAGACGCTCAAGGAAGGCGCGGTCGTGAAGGGCGTGGTGAAGAACATCACCGACTACGGCGCGTTCGTGGACCTGGGCGGCATCGATGGGCTCCTGCACATCACCGACCTCGCGTGGCGCCGCGTGAAGCACCCGACCGAGGTGCTCGCGGTGGGCGACGAGGTGACCGCCAAGATCCTCAAGTTCGACGCCGAGAAGAACCGCGTCTCGCTGGGCCTGAAGCAGCTCGGCGAGGACCCGTGGATCGGCATCTCGCGCCGCTACCCGCAGGGCACGCGCCTCTTCGGCAAGGTGACCAACATCACCGACTACGGCGCGTTCGT
>JAICTR010000020.1 GCA_025936275.1 Burkholderiales bacterium | reverse complement strand
GGCTTCATCGCCTCCACCAGCGCGGCGAGGATCTGGTACCACTTCGGCTGGCCCATCTCCTCGGAGAGCTTCTGCACGCCGGCGCGCATGTGGCGCGCGCGCGGGTCCTCGGCCTTGTAGACGCGGTGGCCGAAGCCCATCACCGCCTCGCGATTGGCGCGCTTCGCCTTGACGTAGGCCGCCGCGTTCGCGGGCTCGCCGATCTCCTGCGCCATCTTCATCACGTTCTCCGCGGCGCCGCCGTGCGCCGGGCCGGAGAGCGCCGCGATCGCCGCGGTCATCGCCGCGTGCAGGTTCGCCTCGGTGCCCGCCACCACGCGCGCGGTGAACGACGACGCGTTCGAGCCGTGCTCCGCGTGCAGGATCATGTCCACGTCCATGAGCTTCGCGGCATCGGCGCTCGGCTTCGTGCCCTTCAGCATGTAGAGGAAGTTCGCCGCGTGGCCGAGCTCGGGATCGGGCGCCACCGGCGCGCGGCCATTGCGGATGTGGTCGTGGGCCGCGACGATCATCGGCACCTGCGAGGCGAGGCGGATGCCCTTCCTCAGCGTCGCCTCGGGCGAGTTGTCGGCGACGTCCGGATCGAAGGCCGCCAGCGCGGAGACCGCGGTCCTCAGCACGTCCATCGGATGCGCGTCCTTCACGATGCGCACCAGCTCCAGCACCTGGGGCGGAAGCACGCGCGCCGCGCGTAGCAGCGATGAGAAGCGCGCGAGCTCGCCGGCGCTGGGCAGCTCGCCATGGAGGAGCAGGTAGCAGGCCTCCTCGAAGGTCGACTTCTCGGCGAGGTCGTGGATCGAATAGCCGCGGTACCAGAGCATCCCCGCGCGCCCGTCGATGTCGCACACGCGCGAGCGATCGAAATACACGCCCTTCAAGCCGCGGTGGATCTCGGTCTTCGGTGCTTCCTTCGTTTCGGCATCCATGGTGTTCGCCTTCAGGCAAAGGTGGCCGCGATGCGCTGGGCGGCATCGCCCAGGCGCGGCACGAGTTCGATGGCCATCCGCAGCGGCAGCCGCGCGGTGGCGGCGTGCACCGCGACCGCGGCGACCGTCTCGCCGTTCACGCGCACCGGCACCGCGACGCAGGCGACGCCCGCGACGTATTCCTCGTTGTCGAGCGCGTAGCCGGCCGCCGAGATGCGGTCCAGCTCCTTCTCCATGAGGTTGCGGTCGGTGAGCGTGTGCTCGGTGAAGCGCGCGAGCGGCATCGAGGCGAGGAGCGCGGCGCGCTGCTCGGCGGGCAGGGAGGCGATGAGGAGCTTGCCGCTCGCGCTGCAGTGCGCGGGGATGGTACTGCCCACGGGAAGGTGCAGGCGCAGCGCCCATTCCGCCTCGACGCGATCGAGGTACACCACCTCGCCGCGCCGCAGCATCGCGAGGTTGCAGGTCTCGCCCACATCGGCCACGAGCTGTCGCAGGATCGCGTGGCGCAGCGTCGCCACCGAATCGTGCGTGAGGATCGCGAGGCCGAGGGAAGCGAGGCGCGAGCCCACGGCATAGGCGCGGCCCGCCGGCTCGCGGCACACGTAGCCCGCGTCCTCGAAGAGCGCGAGGGTGCGATGCAGCGAAGGCTTCGGCAGCCCGGTGGATTGCATCAGCTCCGTGAGGGTCGCCGGCCGCCCCGCGCGCACCAGCGCCTCGAGCACCGCGAGCGCCTTGAGCGTGGACGAGTTCTCGAGGGCGGCATCGCGGCGCGTGCGGTCGGTTGCGTCGAGCAGGGTGGCCATGGGTGCCAGCGTAGTGCAAAACATTTCGCCAACGCAACACTTTCGTTCCGGAGAACGGAATCGCCTGTTGCAGCCGCCCTTGCCCTGCTATAGTGTTCCGGCAACCGAGACCCCGCATTCCGCTGCCAGGAGACCCCCCATGAACGACATGTCCGCGAAAGCCCGCGAAGTGGTTCGCGGCAAGGTGAAGATGACGCCCTCCGAAGCGCTGGTCGAGACGATGGTCGCGCAGGGCGTGACCGACGTCTTCGGCATCGTCGGATCGGCGTACATGGACGCCCTCGACATCTTTCCCGCCGCCGGCATCCGCTTCATTCCCACCGCCCACGAGCAGGGCGCCGTGCACATGGCCGACGGCTACTCGCGCGTGTCCGGGCGCCATGGCGTGTGCATCGCGCAGAACGGCCCCGGCGTCACCAACTTCGTGACCGGCGTCGCCGCGGCGTACTGGGCGCATTCGCCTGTGGTGGTCATCACGCCGGAGACCGGCTCCAATACGTTGGGCCTGGGCGGCTTCCAGGAGACCGAGCAGCTGCCGATCTTCTCCAAGATCACCAAGTACCAGGGGCACGTGAACAACAAGGCGCGCATGGCGGAGATCGCCGCGCGCGCCTTCGATCGCGCGATGCTCGAGATGGGCCCCACGCAGTTGAACATCCCGCGCGACTTCTTCTATGGCGACATCGAGTGCGAGATCCCGCAGCCGATCCGCATCGGACGCGGCGCGGGCGACGAGGCGGCGCTCGATCGCGCGGCCGAGCTCCTCGCGAAAGCGAAGTTCCCGGTGATCCTGGCCGGCGGCGGCGTCATCATGGCCGAAGGCACGCGCGAGGCGGTGGCGCTCGCGGAGCTCCTGCACGCGCCGGTCGCGGAGAGCTACCTGCACAACGACGCCTTCCCGGCATCGCATCCGCTGTGGGTGGGGCCGCTCGGCTACCAGGGCTCGAAGGCGGCGATGAAGCTCATCTCCAGGGCCGACGTCGTGATCGCGCTCGGCACGCGCCTCGGCCCGTTCGGCACGCTGCCGCAGCACGGCCTCGACTACTGGCCGAAGGACGCGCAGATCGTGCAGATCGATGCCGACCCGCGCATGCTGGGCCTGGTGAAGCCGATCTCGGTCGGCATCAACGGCGATGCGCGCGCGGCGGCCGCGGCGCTCGTCGCGCGCCTCAAGGGCAAGTCGCTCGCGTCGCAGCAGAACAAGGCCGAGCGCGAGGCGGCGATCAAGGCGGAGAAGGCCGCCTGGGAGAAGGAGCTCGAGCAGTGGACCCACGAGACCGATCCCTATTCGGTCGAGGTGGCGAAGGGCGCGAAAGCCATGCACCCGCGCGAGATGCTGCGCGCGCTCGAGCGTGCGATGCCCAAGGGCGCGATGGTCTCCACCGACATCGGCAACATCTGCTCGGTGTCGAACTCGTACCTGCGCTTCGACGAGCCGCGCTCGATGCTCGCGGCGATGAGCTTCGGCAACTGCGGCTACGCGTTCCCGGTGGCGTGCGGCGCGAAGATCGCGCGCCCGGACCGTCCCGCGATCGCCTATGTCGGCGACGGCGCGTGGGGCATCAGCCTGAACGAGATGCTCACCTGCGCGCGCGAGAAGATCGGCGTCACCGTGGTGGTCTTCAACAACGGCCAGTGGGGCGCGGAGAAGAAGAACCACGTGGATTTCTACAGCCGGCGCTACCAGGGCGTGGAGCTGGAGAACCCGAGCTGGGCCGCGGTCGCGCGCTCCTTCGGCTGCGAGGGCGTGACGGTGGACCAGGTGGGCGACGTCGGCGACGCGCTCGCCGAATCGGTGAAGCGCCAGGCCGAAGGCAAGGCGACCATCGTCGAGATGATGGTCACCAAGGAGCTGGGCGACCCGTTCCGACGCGACGCGCTGTCGAAGCCGGTGCGCCATCTCGGGAAGTACAAATCCTTCGTCTGAGCGGAGCCGCGCCGTGATCGACCTCTACTACTGGACGACGCCCAACGGCCACAAGGTCACGCTCTTCCTCGAGGAGGCGGGGCTCGAATACCGCATCCAGCCGGTGAACATCGGCAAGGGCGAGCAGTTCGCGCCGGCGTTCCTCGCGATCTCGCCGAACAACCGCATCCCGGCGATCGTCGACCACGATCCCATCGACGGCGGCAAGCCCATCAGCGTCTTCGAGTCCGGCGCGATCCTGCTCTACCTCGCGGGAAAGACCGGGAAGTTCATCCCGAGGAGCCTCCGCGGCCAGGTGGAGACGCTGCAGTGGCTCATGTGGCAGATGGGCGGCCTGGGTCCCATGGCCGGGCAGAACCACCACTTCGCGAACTACGCGCCGCAGAAGATCCCGTACGCGATCGAGCGCTACGTGAAGGAGACCTCGCGACTCTACGCGGTGCTCGACAAGCGGCTCGCGGGACGCGACTTCATCGCCGGGCGCGAGTACACCATCGCCGACATGGCCTGCTATCCGTGGATCATGCCGGACAAGCAGGGACAGGACTTCAAGGACTTCCCCAACCTCGCGCGCTGGCACGCCGCGATCCGCGCGCGTCCCGCCACCGGCCGCGCCTACGCGCGCGTGAAGGAAGTGAACCCGAACGCCGGCGGCATCCGGACCGAAGAAGAGCGCAGGATCCTCTTCGGGCAGGATCGCAGCGTGGTGAAGTAGCTATTCCTGCTTCAGCTCTTCGTTGATCGCCTTGATGTTCTTGTTGTACTCGTCGGCGGCGGCGTTGGCGGCGTCCTGGTTCGCCTTGGCGAGCGCCTGGTGCTCTTCGACATACGCCTTCATGCAATCGCCGTAACGCTGGGTTTCGCGCTTGAAGCGCTTCATGGCGAAGTCGTCGTTGCGCATCGCCGGTCCCGGCGCGCGCGGCACCGGATCGCATTGCGGCTTGGCGACCTGCGGGGCGTCCGCGGCGGAGGCGGGAAGGGCGGCCGCGGCGGCGAGCACCGCGGCGAGAAGGATGCGGTTCATCGGGGTCCTTTCGTTTTCGCGATTCCAGTGCCGCTAGCTTAACGGATCGGCGAGCGGCGCCTGACGGTCAGGCCGCCTTGCCGGCGCGTGCGCCTCCGGCGAGCCGCTCGCGCACCGAGCGCACGATGCCCGCGGCATCGAGGCCGCAATCGGCGAGGAGCTGCGCGGGGTCGCCGTGCTCCACGAAGCGATCGGGAAGTCCCAGCGCGAACACCCGCACCGCGAAATCCTCGGCGGCGAGCGCTTCCTGCACCGCCGATCCGGCGCCGCCCGCGACCACGTTCTCCTCCACGGTCACGATGAGGTCGTGGCTCGTGGCGAGGCGGAACACCAGGTCGCGGTCGAGCGGCTTCACGAAGCGCATGTTGGCGACCGTCGCGTTGAGCTCCGCGGCCGCCTGCAGCGCTGGCTCGAGCATCGCGCCGAAGGCGAGGATCGCGACGCGCTTGCCCTCGCGGCGCAGCTCGCCGCGTCCGATCGGGATCGCCTTCATTTCCTGCCGCACCTCGGCGCCCGGCCCGGTGCCGCGCGGATAACGCACCGCCGACGGCGTCTCGAGCGTGAACGCGGTGTAGAGCATCTGCCGGCACTCGTTCTCGTCGGCGGGCGCCATCACCGTGATGTTCGGGATGCAGCGCAGGTACGAGAAGTCGAACGCGCCATGGTGCGTCGGACCGTCGGCGCCCACCAGCCCGCCGCGATCGAGCGCGAACACCACCGGCAGGTTCTGCAGCGCCACGTCGTGGATCAGCTGGTCGTAGGCGCGCTGCAAGAACGTGGAGTAGATCGCCACCACGGGCTTCATGCCTTCCACCGCGAGGCCCGCGGCGAAGGTGACCGCGTGCTGCTCGGCGATGCCGACGTCGAAATAGCGCTCGGGAAATTCCTGCGAGAAGCGCACCAGGCCGGAGCCTTCGCGCATCGCCGGCGTGATGCCGATCAGCCGCGGATCGGCGCGCGCCATGTCGCAGAGCCACTCGCCGAAGACCTGCGTGTACGTGGGGCGCGGCCGCGCATCCGCCGCGGGCTTCGCCTTCACGATGCCGATTCCCGGATCGAACTTGCCCGGCCCGTGGTAGGCGATGGGATCGTCCTCGGCGAGCTTGTAGCCGTGGCCCTTGCGCGTCACGACGTGCAGGAACTGCGGCCCCTCGAGGCGCTTCACGTTGTTCAGCGTGTCGACCAGCACGTCGAGGTTGTGGCCGTCGATGGGGCCCGTGTAGTTGAAGCCGAACTCCTCGAAGAGCGTGGAGGGCGTGAGCATGCCCTTGGCGTGCTCCTCGAAGCGCTTGGCGAGCTCCTTCATCGCGGGCGTCACGGACAGCATCTTCTCCGCGGTGCGGCGCGTGGCCGCGTAGAAGCGGCCCGACATGAGCTTCGCGAGGTAGTTGTTGAGCGCGCCGACGTTCTCCGAGATCGACATGTCGTTGTCGTTGAGGACCACGATCACGTTGGCGTTGGCCTGCTTCGCGTTGTTGAGCGCCTCGAAGGCCATGCCGCCGGTGAGCGCGCCGTCGCCGATCACCGCGACCACGCGCCGGTCGTCGCCGCGGCGGCGCGCCGCGACCGCCATGCCGATCGCCGCCGAGATCGAGGTGGAGGAATGCGCGGTGCCGATCGCGTCGTACGCGCTTTCCTCGCGGCGCGGGAATCCCGCCATGCCGCCCTTCTGCCGCAGCCGCCGCATGACCTCGCGCCGGCCGGTGAGGATCTTGTGGCCGTACGTCTGGTGCCCGACATCCCAGATCAGGCGATCCTCGGGCGTGCGCAACACGTAATGCAGCGCGATGGTGAGCTCGACCGTGCCGAGGTTCGCGGAAAGATGGCCGCCGGTGGCGGACACCGACTCGACGATGAACGAGCGCAGCTGCGAGGCGAGCTCGGCCAGCTGCTTGCGGTCGAGGCGGCGCAATTGCGCGGGATCGCCGATCGACTCGAGGAGCGGATAGGAGCCCATGCCCGATTCTACCGCCGGCGCTCGACGATGAATTCCGCGAGCTCGGCAAGGCGCGCCGCGCGGGCGTCGAAGACCGCGAGCGCCTCGCGGGCTTCCGCGAGGAGGTCGCCGGCAAGCGACTTCGCCTCGGCGAGGCTCATGAGGCTGGTGTAGGTGGGCTTTCCCGACGCGCGGTCCTTGCCCGCGGTCTTGCCCAGGGTCCGCGCCTCGCCTTCCTCGTCGAGGATGTCGTCCACCACCTGGAACGCGAGTCCCACGCATTTCGCGTAGCGGTCGAGGCGCTCGACCTGCAACGCCGCCAGCGGCGCGCCGCAACGCGCGCCGAGCAGGACCGAGGCGCGGATCAGCGCACCGGTCTTCAGGATGTGCATGAACTCGAGCTCGGGCAGCGTGAGCGACTTTCCCACCGCGTCGAGGTCGATCGCCTGCCCGCCCGCCATGCCGCGCGAGCCGCACGCCGCGGCGAAGAGCCGCACCATGTCGAGCTGCGCCTGCGGATCGTCGGAGAGCGCGTGCTCGGCGAGCAATTGAAAGGCGAGGCTCTGCAGCGCGTCGCCGGCGAGGAGCGCGGTCGCCTCGTCGAACTCGACGTGGCAGGTGGGCTTGCCGCGCCGCAGCACGTCGTCGTCCATGCACGGCAAATCGTCGTGGATCAGCGAGTACGCGTGGATCATCTCTACCGCGGAGGCGGCCACCTCGAGCCGCGCCGGATCCGCGCCCGAGAGCTCGCCCGCGCCGAAGACCAGCATCGCGCGCACGCGCTTGCCGCCGCCGAGCGTCGAATAGCGCATCGCATCGTGCAGGCGCGCGGGCGCGATGCGCGGCGAAGGCAGCAGGCGCTCCAGCGCCGACTCGGTGCGCGCCGCGATCTCGCGCGACCAGTCCTGGAAATCCCGCGCGCCGCTCACTTCGTGCCGGGGTCGAAGTCGCGCAGGGTCTCGCCTTCGAGGATCGCGATGCGCGCCTGTGCGTCGGCGAGCCGCGACTCGCAGAAGCGCACCAGCTCCGCGCCGCGGCGGTAGGCGGCGAGCGATTCCTCGAGCGGGAGCTTGCCGTCCTCCATGCGCGCGACGAGCGACTCGAGCTCGGCGAGCGCCTGCTCGAACGTGGGGGATCCGCCCTCGGGAGGGGCGCTCTTCTCGACCATGGGAGGTTTTGCGGCCGGGTTGCGGGGAAACGACGAGTTTACACCAAAGGTCTTGAAAACTAAGGGAACTCGCCCCAAAATAGAGGTCAGTACGAGAGTCGGGACGGAGGCTGCAGAGTTAAAAGCTAGCTGACTCGATTAGCCCGCTATTTTTCCATCTTCGCTGCCTGGAGGTGCGGACAATGACGGATCTCGCGAGCCAGAAGGCTTTCACCCGTTCTTCCCCCCATCTGCCGCTCGCGTGGTATTTCGACCCGCGCGTGGCGGAAATCGAATCGCAGCGCCTCTTCGAGCGCGGTCCCGGATACGTGGGCCACGCGCAGATGGCGCCCAACCCCGGCGATTACCGCGTGCTCGAAGGCGAGGCGCGCCGCGGCTGGGCGCTCGTCAACAACGGCGGGCGCCACGACCTCGTCTCCAACGTCTGCCGCCATCGCCAGGCGCTGATGCTCGAGGGCCACGGCACGCTCTCCGGCGGCACCATCACCTGTCCCCTGCACCGCTGGGCGTACGACTCGTGCGGGAGGCATCTCGGCGCGCCGCAGTTCTGCGAGCATCCCGGGCTCGACCTTCCGACGCGCAAGCTGCAGAGCTGGAACGGGCTGCTCTTCAAGGGCAAGCGCGATGTCGCGCGCGACCTCGCCAAGCTCGGCGTCGCGAACGAGCTCGACTTCGAAGGCTACGTGCTGAACAAGGTCGAGGTCGTCGAGTACGCCTTCAACTGGAAGACGTTCATCGAGGTGTACCTCGAGGACTACCACGTCGCGCCGTTCCATCCGGGCCTCGGCCACTTCGTCACCTGCAACGACCTGCGCTGGGAATTCGGCGACTGGTACAGCGTGCAGACGGTGGGCGTGAACCAGGCGCTCGGCAAGCCCGGCTCCGACGTCTACCGGATGTGGCACGAGCAGGTGCTCAAGTACCGCGAGGGCGAGCCGCCCGCGCACGGCGCGATCTGGCTCACCTATTTCCCGAACGTGATGGTGGAGTGGTACCCGCACGTGCTCGTGATCTCGTCGCTGCATCCGCGCGGCGCGGACAAGTGCACGAACGTGGTGGAGTTCTACTATCCCGAGGAGATCGCGCTCTTCGAGTCGGAGTTCACGGAGGCGCAGCAGAAGGCGTACCACGAGACCGCGCTCGAGGACGAGGAGATCTGCCTGCGCATGACCGAAGGCCGCCGCGCGCTGCTGGAGGACGGGCGCGAGGAACATGGCCCCTACCAGTCGCCGCTGGAAGACGGCATGGTCCACTTCCACGAGTTCATCCAGCGGGAGATCGGGCAGCACATCTAGGAAAACCGGGGACAGACCCCCATTTCCGAGCGGGGAGTCCGCGACCGCGGACAGCGGAAATGGGGGTCTGTCCCCAAGCGAAACGGGGCGGCTCCATGGCCGCCCCGCTTCGCTTCTTCTGCCGTCTCCTCCTCCGCTAGTCCTCGTCGAACTCGTGCACCACGGCCCAGAGCGTGGCGAACGTGTGCTGCGGGAAATCGGCGTGCAATTCCTCGTAATCCTCGGCGCGCACCGGCTCGCGCTCCTTGCCCTTGCGGATCGCGAACCAGCGCTGCTGGATCGCCTCGCGCACCGCGTGCGGCGGCATCGCGGGGCGCCGCAGGTTCGAGCTCGTGCCGGCGAAGAGCCGGCGCTTCAGCGTCACGTCCGCCGACGAGATGCGGAAGAGCTTGGTGAGCATGTTCGACGTGGCGCCGTGGCGGATGAAGAACTCGAGCTGGCGCGAGCGCTTGTTGAGGTAGTCGACCTGACGCAGCCCATGCTCGAGCGAGCCGGCATCGATCTGCACCGCGACGCGCGGCTCGGTCATCTCCGAGAGCTTCACCAGCTCCGCGGTGCTGAGGGACTTCAGCTCCTCCACCTGCCGCTCGGTGAATCCCTCGGGTGGCGGGACCTTCTCCTCGCCATTGCGTTGCAGCTCGCGGATGAGTTGCGCGAGCACCATGAGCCTCAGCTGCTGGTCGCGAATGACGATCATCGGACCCTCGCTCTCGACGCGTTCGACGGGAAGGGGACGTGCGCTGCCAAGGCGCACAAAATGCTCCGCGCGCCGCGTGAAGTCAACCGGAAATGCGCGCGACACCCACGCCGTTTCCCGCGGGGCACCGAACTTGCAGTCAGTCCTCCTCGCGCTCGAGCTTGAACTGCGAGGCGAGCTGCTGCTGCGTGTGCGGCGGCACCGCCGCGTAATGGCTGAACTCGAGCGTGTACGCGCCCTGGCCACCGGTCACCGAGCGCAGCCGCGACTGGTAATCCGAGATTTCGGAGAGCGGCACCATGCCCTGGATCGCCATCAGGTCGCCGCCGGTCGATTCGGTGCCGGTCACCTGGCCGCGCTTGCCGGAAAGATCCGAGGTGAGGTCGCCCACGAAGCGGTCGGGCGCCGTGATCTCGATCGTCACCATCGGCTCGAGCAGGATCGGCGACGCCTTGAGGATCGCGTCGATCACCGCCTTGCGCCCCGCGGTGACGAACGCGATCTCCTTCGAGTCCACCGCGTGGCTCTTGCCGTCGTAGACGCTCACGCGGATGTCCTCGACCGGATAGCCCGCGACCACGCCGTGGTCGAGCGCCTGGCGCACGCCCTTCTCCACCGCCGGAATGAACACGGTGGGAATGACGCCGCCCTTCACCTGGTCCACGAATTCGAAGCCCGCGCCGCGCGCGAGCGGCTCGACGCGCAAGTAAACCTCGCCGAACTGGCCCGCGCCGCCGGTCTGCTTCTTGTGGCGGCAGTGGCCCTCCGCCTTCTTCGTGATCGTCTCGCGATAAGGGATCTTCGGCGGCTTCACGGTCACGTCGACCTTGTACTGCTGCTGCATCTTCTCGAGCTTGGTGCGCATGTGCAGGTCGCCCAGCCCGCGGATCACGGTCTCGTGCGTGGTCGGGTGGCGCTCGATCCACAGGCACGGGTCCTCGACCTCGAGCTTGTGCAGCACCTCGAAGAGCCGCTGCTCGTCGCCCTTCTTCTTCGGCTCGACCGCGATCGAGTGCATGGGCGTGGGAAATTCGAGCGAGCGCAGGCGGATGTGGTCCTCGTCGTGCGAATCGTGCAGCACCGAGTTGAACTCGATCTCCTCCACCTTCGCGATCGCGCCGATGTCGCCCGGCAGGAGCTCCTCCACCTCCACGTATTCCTTGCCCTGCAGCTGGAAGAGGTGGCCCGCCTTGAACGGCTTCTTGCCCTCGCCGATGTAGAGCTGCGTGTCCTTGCGAACCGTCCCCTGGTGGACGCGGAAGACCGCCACCTTGCCGACGTACGGGTCGACCACGATCTTGAACACGTGCGCGAGGACGTGCTTCGAAGGATCCGGCTCGGAGTGGAATTCTTCGCCCTCGGACGTGGGCGAGCGCACGAACTGCGGCGGGTTGCCCTCGGTGGCGTTGGGCGCGAGGCGCGCGAGGATCTCGAGGAACTCCGCCACGCCCGCGCCGGTGCGCGCCGATGCGAAGCACACCGGGATCAGGTGCCCATCGCGCAGCGCCTTCTCGAAGGGCGCGTGCAGCTGCTCGGGCTCGAGCTCCTCGCCCTGCTCGAGGTAGAGCGCCATCAGGTCCTCGTCCACCTCGACCACCTGGTCGACGAGCGCCGCGTGCGCCGCCTTCACCGAGGAGAAGTCCGCGTCGCCGTCGGGATTGAAGAAGCAGTCGACCACGTCCTTGCGCCCGTGCGCCGGCAGGTTGATCGGCAGGCACTCCTTGCCGAACACGTCCTGGATGCGCGCGAGCAGCCCCTCAAGGTCCGCGTTCTCCGCGTCGATCTTGTTGATGAGGATCATGCGGTCGAGCTTGCGGCGCGCGGCCGCGCGCATCATGCGCGTGGTGTTGAGCTCGATGCCGTTCTGCGCATTGATGACGATCACCGCGAGATCGACGGCCGCGAGCGCCGCGATCGACTGCCCGGCGAAGTCGGGCATGCCGGGCGTGTCGACGAGATGGACGTGGATGCCCTGGTAGGGAAAATTTACCAAGGCCGAGCTCAACGAGTGGCCGTACTGCTTCTCGAGGGGATCGAAGTCGCACACCGTGCTGCCGCGCTCCGTGCTGCCCATCGCGCCGATCGCTCCGGCTTTCCACAGCAGGGCCTCGGCCAGCGTCGTCTTCCCGGCCCCGCCGTGGCCGACCAGGGCCACGGTGTGGATGTTCTCGGTGGAATATTTCGCCACGTCGATAGCTCCTCTCTGCTGCGAGGCAGCGAGCGCGTTTGCAGGGGGGTGGGAAGCCAGAACCCAAGGGTACACAACCTCGGGCCGGCGTGCCGAGGCGCGAATGCGCCGTCCGCTTCAGGGTGCGATCTCGAGCTCCACGAGCGCGGCGCCGGAAGCGAGCGAGTCGAGCGTGTCGAGGTACGCGCGGATCGCCGCACGCGCGCGCTCCACCGCTTCGACCTCGGATGCACCCCGCGCGAGGCAGCCGGGAAGGTCCACCACCACGCCGACATAGCCGCCGGCGGCGCGATGCAGCGCGATGCGATAGCGGCGCGGAGCGGAAGCGGCGTTCGGCATGGCGCAAAACGCGAGAGCGGGATGCGCAACATAGATCGCGCGCGCGATGCGAGCCTCGCGAAATCGCGCCGCATCGGATTCGGATTCTCGCGCGCGCCGCGCACACGCCGCGCCTAGGATTCGCCCGACGGCTGGAACGGAAATCACCATCGCCGGATCCAGGCGATCGCATCGGGAGGACGCATGAAAGAGCTTTGCCTCGAGGAAGTGCTGCGCATCGCCGGCGGCGTGCCCGCCGCCGCGGCGCTCGACGAAGTGACCTACGGCGCCGTCCCGCTCGCATCTCCGGGCCTCGGGTTGCTTGCCCGGAAGGACCTCACTCCAGCAACCGGCTTCATCGAAGGAGAGCAGTCATGAAGGAGTTGGACCAGAAGCAGGCGCCCGGCGTGGGCGGCGGCGCGGTGGTGAATCCCATCGATCCCGTGCTGCCTGTCATCATCACGCCGTATCCCCTCCCGCCGAATCCGTATCCGTCGCCCGATCCGATCCTCGATCCGACGGGCTCGCACCCGAAGCTGTAGCGGGCGCGCGGCGAAAGGAGAAAGCCATGAAGGAAGTGCAACGCAAGGACACGCCCGCGGTCGGCGGCGGCGCCTACATGCCGACGCCCACGCTCCCCGGCGGCCCGATCATCACCCCCACGTTTCCCGAGCCGGGATACCCGCCGAACCCGATCACGCCGATCGAGCCGGTGACCGGCACGCAGAAGCTCTGAGCCCCCTCATCGAAAGGAAGATCGTCATGGAAACGAACGAAGCGGCAAGCTCCAATCCCGGCACCGCTCTCTCCGTCGCGCAGGCCGAAGGCGTCGGCGGAGGCGATGGTTCCTGCACCACCACCGTCCAGCTGAGCGGGCCCGGGTTCAACATCGTCAGCGGCTACACCTCGCTCAGCGCGGCGCTGATCGGGACCTACGACGGCATCGTGGATGCCTCCTCGCACGTCATCGAAACGGTCGCGAACACGAAGTTCTAGTTCTTTGCGCGGCCGGGGCGTCGCGCTCCGGCCGCGCGAACGGAGCCCGCACGCATGTTCGCCGGTTCGAACATTCCAGAGCCGCTGGCAAGAGGCACGGTGCGGCCGGGACAGATCATCTTCCTCTTCCTGGTGATCTTCGCGGTGACCGGCATCTTCGCGTACAAGGTCACGGTATCGGCCGCGCCGGACTTCAGGCAGCCCGCGATGGAGCTCGTCGCGCATGCCTCGGCCGCGCTGCTGATCCTGTTCCTTTCCATCGTCGTACCGGACCTGCGCCGGTCGATCCCGGCCCTCTATTCACGCGGCGCGGAAGCGATGCGCGCGACGGATGTCCTCGCATTCCTCGCGGTCATGCTCACGTGGGCCTACGGCGCGCATCGCCTGCTCGTGCTGTACCCGGTGCTGCGCTGGAAGCCCGAGCTCTTCAGCCTGGCGGGTTACGTCGAGCGGGTGCCGGAAATCTCGCCGACCTACTGGCTCCTCTGGCTGCTGAGCGTCGGCATCATGGCGCCCCTCGCCGAGGAGCTTCTGTTCCGCGGCTACCTCATGAACCTGTGGAGAAAGCGCTTCGGCTTGTGGCCGGGGATCCTGCTTTCGTCCCTCGCCTTCGGCGCGATCCATTTCCAGGCGGCGATCTACGCGTTCGTCACGGGGATCTTCTTCAGCCTGGTTTACCTGCGATATGGCAGCCTCTGGCCGGGCACGCTGCTGCACGGCCTCTACAACGTCGTCGCGACACCGCTCTGGTTCGGTTTCCTGATCCTGGTGAAGGACAAGGCGCGCATCGCCGACATCGCTTCGTGGATTCCGGAGATCGTCCTCACGCTGGCGTTCTTCCCGCTGCTGCTCTTCTTCTGGCGCCGTTTCCGTCCCGCCTGATTCCGCGGCACCGCGATGAGCGACGAGCTGTTCCGCGCGCAGGTGCGCGCCCACGCGGAAAGCGCCTGGCTGGGACGCATCCTCCTCATCCGGCCGCCGTCGTTCGCGTTCCTCACCGGCTGCGCGCTCGCGCTCGCCTGCGCGCTCGGCGTTTTCTTCGCGGCGGGGCAGTACACCCGCAAGGCGCGGCTCGAGGGCATCGTGGCGCCGGAGCTTGGCGTGGTGCGCATCGTCGCGCAGCAGTCGGGCATCGTGAAGCGGGTGCGGGTGGCCGAGGGCGAGGCGGTCGAGGCCGGCGCGCCGATCCTCCTCCTCGGCGACGGGCGCGAGAGCGCATCGCGCGAGGCGATCGGCAGCGCGGTGGCGGAGCGGCTCGAGGAGCGCGAGCATGCGCTCGAGCGCGAGAGGGCCGCGACCGCCGCGGCGGCCGCGACCGAGCGCGAGGCACTCGCGCAGCGCGCGCGCAGCCTCGCGCATGAGCTGCGCCTCCTCGACGTGGAGATCGCGACGCAGGAGAGCCGGCTTGCCCTCGCCACGAGAGGCGTGGATCGTGCGCGGCGCCTCGAGGCGATCGGGTTCCTCTCGCCGGCGGCCGCCGATCGCGAGCGCGACGGCGACATGGAGCAGCGTTCGCGGCTGCAATCGCTCGAGCGCACGCGCCTCGGCCTCGCGCGCGACCTCGCTTCGGCGCAGCTCGACCTGCGCGGTGCCGCGAGCCGTGCCGCGGCGCAGCTCGCGACACTCGACCGCCAACGCGCGGCCTTCGAGCAGGAGCGCCTCGAGAACGGCCTGCAGTACCGCGCGGCGATCGTCGCGCCGACCGCCGGCACGGTGGCGACGGTGCTGGTCGAGCCGGGACAGATGGTGGGGCCCGGCACGGCGCTCGCGACGCTGATTCCGCGCGGCTCGCGCCTCGAGGTGCATCTCTTCGCGCCCTCGTCCGCCATCGGCTTCGTTCGCCCCGGGCAGGAAGTGCGCATCCGTTATCTCGCCTACCCGCACCAGAAGTTCGGCTCCTACGGCGCGCGCGTGCTCGCGGTGTCGCGCAACGCGTTGCCCGCGTCGGAGCTGGG
>JAICTR010000439.1 GCA_025936275.1 Burkholderiales bacterium | reverse complement strand
TGGACAAGCTCGGCATCCTGCCGTCGAACATGGAGCGGCTGAAGCAGTGCGTGTCGAAGCCGTACGGCCTCTTCTTCGTCTGCGGCCCGACGGGCTCGGGCAAGACCACGACGCTGCACTCGGTGCTGGGCTCGCTCAACACGGTGGACACGAAGATCTGGACCGCCGAGGACCCGGTCGAGATCACCCAGAAGGGCCTGCGCCAATGCCAGGTGAACCCGAAGGCGGGCTTCACCTTCGCCACCGCGATGAAGTCGTTCCTGCGCGCCGACCCGGACATCATCATGGTGGGCGAGATGCGCGACAAGGAGACGACCTCGATCGGCATCGAGGCCTCGCTCACCGGCCACCTCGTGTTCGCGACGTTGCACACGAACTCCGCGCCGGAATCGATCATCCGCCTGCTCGACATGGGGATGGACCCGTTCAACTTCGCCGACGCGCTGCTGGGCGTGCTCGCGCAGCGCCTCGCCAAGCGCCTGTGCAAGTGCAAGAAGCCGTACACCCCCGAGCAGGCCGAGGTGAAGCATTTCCTCACCGAATATTGCCAGGAGATGCTCAACACGCCGGAGTTCAAGGCCGACGCCAACGCCGGCTACAAGCGCGTCTTCGAGCGCTTCCAGCGCGACTACGGCTTCGGCAAGCCCGACTTCCAGCTCTACAAGCCGGTCGGGTGCGACGCGTGCGGTGGAACCGGCTACAAGGGCCGCGTGGGCCTGCACGAGCTGCTGGTGGGCACCGATCCGGTGAAGAAGCTGATCCAGGAGCACGCGCGCGTGGCTGAAATCCTCGCGACCTCCCTCGCCGAGGGCATGCTCACGCTCAAGATGGACGGCATGGAGAAGGTGCTGCAGGGCGTCACCGACATGGCGCAGGTGCGGGCGGTCTGCATCAAGTGACCGCGCGGGAGACCACGGATAGCGCGGTCATCCCCGAGCCTTCGGGGGTCCATCCCTCCGTGCCGCGCGCCGCCGGGCCGTCGGAGCTTTCCCGTTCCCTCGAGACGCGTTTCCTCTCCAAGCTCGAGTACCTGAACGCGATCGGCATCGCGCTCTCCCAGGAGCGCGACACCACCCGGCTCCTCGAGACCATCCTCGTCGCGGCGAAGAACCTCACGCGCGCCGATGGCGGCACGCTCTATCGCCTGGTGAACGGGAAGCTGCAGTTCGAGATCGTGCGCACCGACAGCCTCTCGATCTCGATGGGCGGGAGCTCCGGGAACGCCGTGCCTTTCTATCCGATCCCGCTGCACGACAAGGACGGCAAGGCCAACTACACGATGATCGCGGCCTACGCGGCGCTCACCCACAAGACGGTGAACATCGCCGACGCCTACGTCGCCGAGGGGTTCGACTTCTCGGGCACGCGCAATTTCGACAAGCGCACCGGCTACCGCTCGAAGTCGTTCCTCACCGTGCCGATGAAGAACCACGAGGGCGAGATCATCGGCGTGCTGCAGCTCCTGAACGCGATCGATCCGGATACCGGGCGCGTCACGACCTTCAGCGAGGAGGACCAGCGCCTCGCCGAGTCCCTCGCCTCGCAGGCGGCGATCGCGCTTTCCAACCGCCTGCTCATCCAGCAGCTCGAGGTGCTCTTCGAGTCGCTGATCGAGCTCATCAACACCGCGATCGACGACAAGAGCCCGTACACCGGCGGGCACTGCAAGCGCGTGCCGGTGCTCACCATGATGCTCGCCGAGGCGGCGCACGAGGCGGCCGAAGGTCCGCTCGCCGGCTTCCGCATGAACGAGAAGGACCGCTACGAGCTGAAGATCGCGGGCCTGCTCCACGACTGCGGCAAGATCACGACGCCGGTGCACGTGGTGGACAAGGCGACCAAGCTGCAGACCATCTTCGACCGCATCGAGCTCGTCGCCACGCGCTTCGAGATCCTCAAGCGCGAGGCGGAAGTCGAGATGCTGCACGCCAAGCTGAAGGCGCTCGAGGCGCAGGACGAGGCGAGCGCGCGGCGCGCCGAGGATGCCTACGCGGCACGCATCCGCCAGCTCGACGACGACCGCGAGTTCCTGCGCCGCACCAACATCGGCAGCGAGCGCATGCGCCCGGAGGACCAGGCGCGCGTCTCGCAGATCGCGCGCTACCCGATGCGCAACGCCCGCGGCGAGGCCGACCGCTTCCTCACGCGCGAGGAGGAGGAGAACCTCAACATCGCGTACGGCACGCTCAACACCGCCGAGCGCGAGGTGATCAACCACCACATCGTCGCGACGATCAAGATGCTCGAGGCGCTGCCCTGGCCGCGGCACCTCGCCAACGTGCCGGAGTACGCGGGCGGGCACCACGAGCGCATGGACGGCAAGGGCTATCCGCGCGGCCTCACGCGCGAGCAGATGAGCGTGCCCGCGCGCGTGATGGGCATCGCCGACATCTTCGAGGCGCTCACCGCGCGCGACCGTCCCTACAAGGCGGGGAAGACGCTTTCCGAATCGCTCGCGATCCTCGGGCGCTTCAAGGAGAACGGGCACATCGACCCGGAC
>JAICTR010000041.1 GCA_025936275.1 Burkholderiales bacterium | reverse complement strand
TGGCGCAGCCGTTCGAACGGATAGGGGCGCAGCAGCTCGAGGCGTGGATTCATCCCGCAATTATACGGGGCGAAATTTCCCCCTCTCCCTTGGGAGAGGGCCGGGGTGAGGGTCGCGACGGCCTACCCTCTCCCCGGCCCTCCCCCAAGGGGGAGGGAGAAGAGCCGCCGCAGCCACGCGGGCCAGCCGTTGCGCTTCGCGAGCTGCTGCTCCAGCGCGTCGGCGCGGCGCGAAGCGTCCACCATGCCGCGATACACCTTCTCGTAGTCGCGATAGATCCAGTCGCCGCGGTCGGCGAGCACGGAGAGCGCGGGCGCAACGGCCTCGAGCGCGGCGGCATCGCGGCTCGCGACGAGCAGGAAATAGAGCGGCTGCGAGAGCGCCGGCGCGGCCTCTTGCGGGCAGGCCTCGTCCACTTCGACCAGCTGCGCGCGCGCATCGTCGCCGGATTCGGGCGCGATTACCGAATAGAAAGTCGGGCGCTGGCCGTACCAGCGCACGTGCGGGAAGCGCCGGCCGACGAGCGCCGCGAGCTCGTCGCGATAGAGCTCGCGCACGTGGAACTCGTTCACGTGGTTGCGCTTGTCGCTGTACTCGACCTTGTTGGGACACGAGAGCACCAGCGTTCCCGCCGGGCGCAGCACGCGCGCGAGCTCGTCGAGGAAGCGCTCCTGCGCCTGGATGTGCTCGACGGTCTCGAACGACACGGCGAGGTCGGCGCAGGCGTCGGCGAGCGGCAGCGCTTCGCACGAGCCGCGCACGAAGCGCAGGTTCGGCGTGGCCGCGTAAGCGCGCTCGGCATGCGCGATCGCCTGCTCGGACACATCGATGCCGGTCACATGCGCCGCGCACCGCGCAAGAAGCGCCGAGCCGTAGCCCTCGCCGCACGCGACATCGACCACCTCGCGGCCCTTCGCCCAGCGCGCGGCGAAGTGATAGCGGTGCCAATGCTCCATCCAGATCTCGCCCTTCGCGCCGGGCACGAAGCGTTCGCCGGTGAAGGGCAGGCTCTCGTCGGGTGCGGGGGCGGACATCGCGCCATTATAGGTGTCGCCCTTCGGCGCGCCTCGTTCGCAGGCAGAATACGCGTCACCTCCGCCGCCATTCCCAGGATCCGACGATGAGCCGCATTCCCGCCTTCAAGGTCGCCGCGATGCATGTCGCACCGGTGTTCATGGACACGCCCGCGACGATCGAGAAGACCTGCTCGCTGATCGCCGAGGCGGCGCGCCACGGTGCGCGGCTGGTGGCATTCGCCGAGACCTACGTCTCGTACTTCCCGGTGTGGAGCGCGCTGCGCGCGCCGATCCACAACCACGAGTTCTTCAACCGTGCCGCGGCGAGCGCGATCCGCGTGGACGGCCCGGAGATGGCGGCGGTCCGCGCCGCGGCACGCAAGGCGGGCGTGGTGGTCTCGCTCGGCTTCAACGAGGGCACCGACGCGAGCGTGGGCTGCATCTGGAACTCCAACGTGCTGGTCGGCGCCGACGGCACGATCCTGAACCACCACCGCAAGCTCGTGCCGACCTTCTGGGAGAAGCTCGTGTGGGCGAACGGCGACGGCGCGGGGCTGCGCGTGTGCGAGACCGAGCTCGGCCGCGTCGGCATGCTCATCTGCGGCGAGAACACCAATCCGCTCGCGCGCTTCACGCTCATCGCGCAGGGCGAGCAGGTGCACATCGCGAACTTCCCGCCGGTGTGGCCGGCGAAGGATCCGGGCGCGTCGGGCCGCTACGATCTCGAGAGCGCCACGCGCATCCGCTGCGGCGCCCACGCGGTCGAGGGGAAGCTCTTCAACATCGTGGTCTCGAGCTTCATGGACGCGGCGATGCGCGATGCGCTCGCGAAGGGCGAGGCCGAGGTGGCGCGCATCCTCGACGATTCGCCGCGCGGCGTCTCGATGGTGCTCGGGCCCGACGGCGAGCCGGTCTCGCAGGTCGCGCGCGACGCGGAGACGATCCTCTACGCCGACATCGACCTCGCGCGCTGCGTCGAGTTGAAGCAGATCCACGACCTCGCCGGCTACTACAACCGCTTCGACATCTTCAAGCTCACCGTCGACCGCAGCGCCAACCGTCCGGTGCGCTTCGAGGGCGACGGCGAGCCTAGCGCAGCAGCCGGCGCCGACGCATCCATTCCTGCGCCGGCTGGCGCCACGCCGCAAGCCGCGCGATGAGCGGGCGGCCGCCCACGAGCCGCCGCAGGTCGCCGCGCGTCACCATCACCACCGTCTCGCTGCGCGCGTAGGCGTCGGCCATCGCGGAGATCTCGCGCGGCGAGAAGGTGACGCGCATCGCGCGCTGCCGCTCGAGCGCATCGGCGTAGGCGCGGTCGAGCAGCGCCTGGCGCTCGGCGGCGAGCGAGGCTTCGGCGGGCACACGGTACTTCGAGGTGGTCTTCTCCACCAGCACGAAGTCGTCGTCCAACGTGTAGCGCGTCCACAGGTTCCAGTCCTCGAGCTGGTCCATGTCCTCGGCGAAGCCGCCGTGGCGCTCGTAGAGGCGGCGATGGAAGAGCACCGCCTGGATCGGCAGGTAGTTGTGGTGCCAGAGCGCGATGCGGTCGAAGGCCTGGCGGTGGCGCGTGACGTGCATCACCTCCTCGCATGCGTTGCGCTCCGGATCGATCGCCGTATGCGTCTCCCACGCGAGGCCGTACGCGCCCGCGGCGCCGTGCGCGAGCACGCTCTCCACGAGCACCTCCACGTGGTCGGCGAAGAGCACGTCGTCGTCGTCGAGGAAGTTCAGCCACTCGCCGCTCGCCTCGGCGAGCGCGCGATTGCCGGCCCGCGCGCGTCCGGCGCGCTGGCCGGTGGCGCGGTAGCGCACGTCGAGCCGGTCGCGAAACGATTCCACCAGCGCGCGCGAGCGTTCCGGCCCATCCTCGATCACCACCACCTCGAGGTTCGGCCAGGTCTGGTTCGCGCACGATTGCAGCGCCTCGCGCAGGCGCTGCGGGCGATTCATGGTGCGGATGAGGATCGAGACGCGCGGCGCGGGGCGCGTGCGCTCCTCCCGCGCGGAGGCGAAGCGATGGAACGCGCCGTCGCGGCGCGTCTCGTAGCCCCAGCCGATGAATTGCGGGCGGAACGCCGGCGTCGGCCGCACGCGCGTGCGCACGAAGGCCGGCCAGCGCGCGAGGAAGCCCAGGCCCGCGCGCACCAGCCCGCGCCGCCTCCCGCGAAAGGTGCGCGGCGCGCCGATCTCCGCGGCGAGCATCGCAAGGCCCTGCAGCGTGCGCAGCAACCCGCCGTAGCGCGCGCGCAGGCACAGGTTCGTCTGCACGCCGCCGAACACCTGCAGCGGCTTCACCTCGCCCGCCTCGCGGTAGGTCTGGTGCAGCACCGCGAGCTTCGGCTGGTAGAGGAGCCGCCAGCCCGCGGCCCGCAGGCGCCACGAGAGGTCCACGTCCTCGCCGTACATGAAGAGCCTTGGATCGAACCCGCCGACCGCCTCGAACGCCGTGCGCCGCACCAGGAACGCCGCGCCGCTCACCCACGGCGTCTCGAGCGTCACCGGGTCGTAGGCCTTGGGATGCTCGTAGGGGATCTGGCGCAGCTCCCACGCCGCGACGTCGGCGGGACTCGCGAGCGCCGCATCGACGAGGCGCGCGAGCACGCCCGGCTCGAGCACGCAATCCTGGTTCAGCACCAGCGCGAAGGGCGCGCTGCCGCGCGCGAGCGCCGCGTTGTGCCCGCGCCCGTAGCCGAGGTTGGCTGCAGAGCGCCGGACATCGATGCGCGCGAATGCATCGCGATGCGCGTGGGCGAGCGCCTCGATCGCTTCGGTGGTGGCGGGGTCGTCGCCGTTGTCCTGGATGAAGAGGTTGCGCGCGAGCGGCGCGGCGGCGGGTTCGGCGAGGCTCGCCAGGAGCCGCCCCAGCAGCGCCAGGTCCGGGCGGTACGCGACGATGCAGACGTCAACCTCGCGCACGCCGCGCCTTCCGCAACAGGTAGCGCCGCAGGATCGCCGGCAGCAGGTCGAGCGCCGCCTTGTTGTCGCGCAACTGGCGGTTTTCCTCGTCGAAGCGGCGCCGCGCCTCGACCTCGCGCGCGAGCTCGGCGTCGAGCGCCGCGACATCGGCCTCGAGCTTCGCGATCCAGCCGCGCGATTCGGCCTCGTACTCGCGCGCTTTCACGCGCTCCGCCTCGAGCCCTTCGCGCAGTTGCACCAGCTCGTCGGCGAGGCGCGCCACCTCCTCGCGGAAGAGCGAGCCGTCGAGGTTCTTCGCGAGGAGCGACTGCACCGCGGGCGCCTCGGCATCGGGGGCGTGCGGGTCGATCGCGAAGCGGGCGTAGAGGGCGTCGAGGGAGCGGGCCATGTCGTCGAGGCGCGGCACGCGCGCGGGGTCGCGGCGGCCGAGGAGCGATTCTACGCGGGCGAGCTCGGCGGCATTCGCGCGATCGAGCTTCTCGACGATCGCCGCGGCGATGTGTTCGGCGCCCGCGCCTGGCGGCAGGAGCCAGCCGCCGCCGTGAGCGCGCACGCGCTCGCCGAGCGCGCCTTCCGGCGGCGCGAGCACCGGGACGCCCGCGTCCCACAGGTCGGAGAGCGCGTAGCTGAAGCTTTCCGGCACGCGATTGGGGAAGAGCCCGAGGCGGGCGCGGTAAGCGCGCAGCAACGCCGGCACCTCCGCGTCCTGCCACGCGCCGTGGACGAACACGCCGGCGTTGCGCCATCCCGGCGGCACCTGCGCGTCGAGATACCCGATCACCACGATCGCGATGCCTCGCGCGGCGAGGATCGGGCCCAGCTGGTCGAGGACGGCGCTGCCCTTGTGCGGGCCGATCGTGCCCAGCATGGCGACGACATCGCGCGGGCGCCGTGCCGCGAATTCGGCGCGCGGGGACAACGGCCTCGCGTCGTCGGCAGGCGGCGGCGAGCCGTTGGGAATCACCGCGACGTCGAGGCCCGGCACGTGATCACGCGCGAGCGCGGCGAGATATTCCGAGGGCGCGATCACCACGCTCGCGTTGCGCAGGACCGCCGCGGTCTGCGCGAGCCACGCGGCATCGGCCTCGCGGGGGGCGCCCGGATCGAGCCCCTCGGCGCGCAGGAAGAGCACGTCGTGCAGGGTCGCGATGGTGGCGAGCCCCAGTCGCTGCGCGAGGCCGGTCGCGCGCTCGCGCGCGGCCCGCGGCATGGAATGCACCTGCACCACGCCCACGCGTGCGTGGCGAAGAAACGCATCGAGCGTCTCCGGCGCACGCACCGCTCGCGGATCGAGCGGCAGGAAGCGTCTCGCGGCGGGAAGCTCGAGCACCTCGGCGCGCGGGCCCGCATGCCAGAAGAGATGCGGCCGCGGCACCGATCGCGCGATGTCGCGAAGGTGGCGGTCGACGCCGCCGCCGTGCAGCGAGGCGATGTGCAACACTGCGGACGATTGCATCGCCCGATCTTAACCCCGTGAAGATTCCCGCATCGGCGCCCACCGCGGCGCTGCTCCTCGGCGCGTCGCTGTGGGGCGTCGTCTGGTATCCGTATCGGCTCCTTGCCGCGGCGGGCATCGACGGCATCTGGGCGACGGTCGCGACCTACGGCGTGGCGCTCGTCGCGGGCATCGCGATCTTCCCGCGCGAGGCGCTGCGGCTCGCGCGCGCGCCGCGGCTCGCGATCGTGATGGCGCTCGCCATCGGCTGGAGCAACCTCGCCTACGTGCTCGGCGTGCTGCAAGGCGAGGTGATGCGCGTGCTGCTGCTCTTCTACCTCGCGCCGCTCTGGACCGTGCCGCTCGCGCGCCTGCTGCTCGCCGAGCGCCTCGATCGCGGCGGATTCGCGGTGATGGCGCTCGCGTTCGCCGGGGCGATGGCGATGCTGTGGAAACCGGAGCTCGGGGCGCCCTGGCCCACGACGCGCGCCGAGTGGCTCGGGCTCGCCGCGGGCTTCCTCTTCGCGCTCGGCAACGTGCTGATCCGGCGCCTCGACACCATGACCGATGCCGGCAAGTCGATCGCGATCTGGGCGGGCGTGACCTTCGCGGGCGCGGTGCACCTGCCGATGAGCGCCGTGCCGGCGGCCGCGGCGGCGAGCGCGATCGCCGCGAAGGCGGGCCTCGTCGCCGCGATCGGCCTCGCGCTGGTGACGATGAGCCTCGCGCTGCAGTACGGCCTCGCGCGCATGCCCGCCACGCGCGCGATCGTGATCCTGCTCTTCGAGCTGGTGGTGGCCGCGGTCGCGGCCTACGTGCTGGCGGGCGAGGTGCTGCGGCCGCGCGATGGACTCGGCGCGGCGCTCATCGTGGCGGCGAGCGTTGCGAGCGGGTGGATGAATGCGACGCCGAAACCGAAGCCGAAGCCGAAACGGGGGTCAGACCCTGAACCGAACAACGGCAACACCAGGGTCTGACCCCCTTACTTCGGCGACCCGATGTTGCGGTCGAGGAACTTCAGCATCGCCTCGTAGAAGTCCTTCTGGTTCGCGGGGTCGCGGTAGCCGTGGCCCTCGCCCGCCTTCACCATCCACTCGTACTTGACGCCGGCCTTGTCGAGCGCGTTCTTCATGCGGATGCCGTGCTCGATCGGCACGCGCACGTCCGCCGCGCCGTAGGCCATGAACACCGGCGCCTTGATGCGCGCGGCGAGCTGGTCGGGCGAGGTGTCGTGCAGGCGCTGCGCGTCCTTCACGGGATCGCCCACCATCTTGTGCGCGTCGTAGTCCATGAACTCGGACTTCGCGTAATCGGCCCAGGTCATGGTGAGGAACAGCGGAATGTCCGTCACGCCGACGTAGTCGATGCCGCAGCGATAGAGGTCCGGGTCCTTGGCGAGGCCCATCATCGTCGCGTAGCCGCCGTAGCTCGCGCCGTAGATGCACACGCGCTTCGGATCCGCCACGCCTTGCGCGATGGCCCATTTCACGCCGTCGGTCACGTCGTCCTGCATCGCGAGGCCCCATTGGCCGAAGCCCGCGGAGAAGTGCTTCCAGCCGTAGCGGGTGGTGCCGCGGAAGTTCGGCTGCAGCACGGCGTAGCCGTGGGCCGCGAGGAACTGCACCTCCGGGTCGTAGCGCCACTCGTCGCCCTCGACCCACGGGCCGCCGTGCACCACCACCACCATCGGCAGGTCGTGCCCGTCGCTTCCCTTGGGAATCGTGAGGTAGGCCGGGATCTCCAGGCCGTCGCGCGCCGCGTAACGCACCGGCTTCATGGGCGACATTTCCTTCGGATGGATCCACGGGCTGCGGTCGGCGATGTACTCGATGCGGCCCTTCTTCACGTCCATCAGGTAGAAGGTGCCGGGCGAGCGATCCGAGTAGGAGAAGATCACGACGCGCGAATGGTCGCGCGACCAGTCGAGGCGGTTCACGTGGTCGGGGAACGCCTTGTCCACGGTGTTCTGCAAGCGGGCGATGTCCGCGTCGAACATCGCGAAGCCCGGGCGGTCCGCATCATAGGCCACGCCCACCACCTTGCCGTCGTCGCGGATGAGCTGGTCGAGGTCCACCTGCGGATGCTGCGCGACGACCTCGCGGAACGATTTCGTCGCCGGGTCGTAGCGCACGATCGCCGCCTTGTCGTGGCCGACGTAGGAGGCGACGTAGAGCGTCTTGTCGTCGTCGGCGACGGCGAGCGCCACCCAGCCGGGATCGGTGGAACCGCGCTCGTCGAGCTTCACCCAGGGCGCCTCGGCGCCGGCGCGATACCACGTGCGCGTGGTGCCCTTGCCGGTGGCGCGCAGCACGCGGGCGACGCCGCGGTTGTCGACCACCCACGATTCGGCCTGGCCGCTGTCGGGCTTGCCGAGGGAAAGCGAGGTGCGCCGCCCGGTACGCGAGTTCACGCGCACGAGGTCGCCCATGTCCATGTGGCCCTCGACGTCGAAGACGATCTCCTGGCCGATGAAGTCCTCGCCGTCGCCGGGGAGCGTGCGCACCACGTTCATGGTGCGGAAGACCGCGCGCATGCCTCCGGCCATGCGCTCGTCGTCGCCGCTGCCTTCCGAGATCTGGCGCGTCTCCCCGCCGTCGACATCGATCGCGTAGAGCGCGCCGCCCTGCTGGTCGAAGTCGCGAGTGGCGAAGCTGCCGGTGCGAAGCAGGAGACGCTTGCTGCCCAGCCAGCGGAACCACACCACGTCCTTCGCCTCGAAGGCCGTCAGCGCGTGCGCCTTCTTCGCGTCCATGTCGAGCACGACGAGGTTCTCGCGGCCCTTCACCGGCGCGATGGCGGCGATGCGCTCGCCGTCGGGCGAGATGCGCATGTCGATGTACTGCGGAAGCCGGAAGAACTCCTCGGTGGTGGTGGCGAACGCGGAGGACGCGAGGAGGAGGGCGATCCCGGCGAGGATCGAGGCGATGCGTTTCATTTCTTCTCCCTGGGGGGCTCGCGGGATTATCGCGTGTTCGTTTCGGGCGGGAACTGCTCCAGGCGGACTTCGGGCAGCGCCTTCCAGCCCTTCTTGCGATGCTCGGCGACCACCGTGGTGAAGATGCCGCCCCGCACGAAGAACTTCGCGGTGAGGCGCATGAAGCGCGGCTTCGTCGCTCGCACCAGGTCGTCGAGGATCTCGTTGGTCACCGCCTCGTGGAAGCGGCCTTCGCCGCGGAACGACCAGATGTAGAGCTTGAGGCTCTTCAGCTCCACGCAGGTGCGGTCGGGAACGTAATCGAGGAAGAGCGTCGCGAAGTCCGGCTGCCCGGTCTTCGGGCACAGGCACGTGAACTCGGGGATCTGCATGTGGATCGCGAAATCGCGGCCGGGCGCGGGGTTCGGGAAAGTCTCGAGCGACTTCGATGCGGAAGGCATTGGCGCTTGGTTTCGTTCCGGTAAAATCGGCATTCTACTGAAGGCGCGGCACTCCGATCGCGCCTCGAAAACAAGCACTTACCCGAGCATCTCCCCTTGCGACTCACATCCGTCAAGCTTTCCGGCTTCAAGTCCTTCGTCGATCCGACCACCATCGCCGTCCCCGGGCAGCTCGTGGGCGTCGTGGGTCCCAACGGATGCGGCAAGTCCAACGTGATCGACGCGGTGCGCTGGGTGCTCGGCGAGTCCTCCGCGAAGCAGCTGCGCGGCGAGCACATGCAGGACGTGATCTTCAACGGCTCGACCGATCGCAAGCCGGTCGGGCGCGCCTCGGTGGAGCTGGTGTTCGACAACTCGCTCGGGCGCATCGGCGGCCCGTGGTCGGGATACGCCGAGATCAGCGTGAAGCGCGTGCTCTCGCGCGACGGCGATTCCAACTACTACGTGAACGGCCAGCACGTGCGCCGCCGCGACGTGCAGGACATCTTCCTCGGCACGGGGCTCGGGCCGCGCGCCTACTCGATCATCGAGCAGGGGATGATCTCGCGCGTCATCACCTCGAAGCCCGAGGAGCTGCGCGTGTTCCTCGAGGAGGCGGCGGGCGTCTCCAAGTACCGCGAGCGGCGCCGCGAGACCGAGCTCAGGCTCGAGGACACGCGCGAGAACCTCTCGCGCGTGGGCGACATCCAGGCCGAGCTCGGCACGCAGATCGAGCACCTCGCGCAGCAGGCCGAGGTCGCGGCGAAGTACCAGGAATTGCAGGCGCAGCTCGCGCTGAACCACAACCTGCTCGCCTTCACGCGCTTGCGCGAGGCCGAGCAGGCGAAGAACCGCTACGCGAACGAGGTGCAGAAGACCGGCGTCGCGCTCGAGGCGGAGATGGCGAAGCTGCGCGAGAGCGAGCGCGCGTTGGAGGAGCTGCGCAACTCGCACTACGAGGGCACCGACAAGCTGCAGGAATTGCAGGGCTCGCTCTACGCCGCGAACGCGGAGGTGCAGTCCCTCGAGCAGGAAATCCATTTCCTGGGCGAGAACCGCCGCCGCGTGAACGCGCAGATCGAGGCGATCGGCGGCGAGGCGCGGGAGGTCGAGGAGCGCATCGCGCAAGCGCAGGCGGAGGCCGCGCGCTGCCAGGCTGCGATCGAGTCGGCCCATGAAGCGATCGGCGCGCGCGAGGAGGACCTGCTGCGCGCTCGAGAGGCGCTCCCCGCCGCCGAGGCCGAAGCCGCCCGCAGCGCGGGCGAGGTGCGCGCCGCCGAATCGGAGATGAACGCCGCCGAGCAGGCGCAGAGCGTCGAGGAGACGCGCGAGTCGCACGCATTGCGGCTCCTCTCGCAGATCGAGGCGCGCAAGAACCGCTTGAAGCAGGAGAACATGGCGCTGGTCTTCCCCGAGCCGGAGAAGCTCGCGGCGCTGGAGGCGCAGCGCGCCGAGCTCGCCGCGCGGCTGGGAGAGCTCGAGTCCGCGCGCCGCGAGGGCGAATCGCTCGTCCCGCAGCTCGAGTCGCAGCGAACCGAGGCGACGCAGCGCCTGCATGAGGCGACGCGCGAGCTCGCCGAGCTGGAAGCGGCGTTGAAGGCGCTCGAGTCGCAGCAGGAAAAGCTCGACACCAACGCGAAGCTCAAGGAATGGATCGAGGCGCACCGCCTCGAGCGCGCCGAGCGCCTGTGGCAGGCGATCCGCGTCGAGCCCGGCTGGGACGATGCGGTGGAAGCGGCGCTCGGCGTGCGCCTCAACGCGGCGCGCCTCGCCGACGAGTCCGAAGCCGCCGAGCTGCTGCGCGATCCGCCGCCCGGCAACTTCGCGGTGTTCCTGGAGCGCGGCATCGCCGATGTGGCGCCCGCTTCGGGCCACCTCGCGCCGCTCGCCTCGGTGGTGACGAGCGATCGCGCGGGCGTCGCCGCGTACCTGCGGGACGCGCTCGCCAACGTCTTCATGCTGCCCGAGGGCGAGGATGGCGCGGCGCTCGCGCGCGTGTTGCCGGTGGGCGGCCTCCTCGTCGATCGCCGCGGCCACCTTTTCGGGCGCCAGGGCATCGTCTTCCACGGTCCGCAGTCGGAGCTGCACGGCGTGCTGCAGCGCCAGCGCGAGATCGAGGAGCTGCGCGGCCGCATTCCGCAGCGCGCCCGCGCGCGCGGCGACGAGGAGGCCGCGCTCGCGCGCCTCGAGCAGGAAGTGCGCGCGGCGCGGGAGGAAGCGCGGCGCCTCGCCGAGGAGGCGAAGGGCGCTCGCGAGCGCGACCATGCCCTCGCGGTGGAATCCCTGAAGCGGCAGCCAAGCTCTGAGCAGTCCTCGCGCCGGCGCGAGGCGATCCGCGCCGAGCTGGCGCAGATCGAGGAGGAGGAGGGCCGCGAGCGCCTCGAGATGCAGGAGGCGCAGCACGCGATGGAGCAGGGCTCGCGCGCCATCGAGGCGATCGTGCAGCGGCTGCAGGCGCTCGAGGAAGCGGCGAAGTCCGCGCAATCGGCGCTCGACGCCGCGCGCGCGGGCATCGCCGCCGCCGAGCGCGCGGTCTCGGAAGCGCGCTACCAGGAGCGCAGCGCCCGCGACAAGGCGCAGGCCCAGGCGCAGCTCGCGGTGTCGCTCTCCGAGCGCCTCGCGGCGCTTGCGGCCAACCGCGAAGGCGCGGCCGCGGAGCTCGCGCAGCTCGACGAGGGCAACGTCCGCGAGCGCCTCCAGCAGGCGCTCGAGGTGAAGTCGGAGCGCGAGCGCCTGCTCGCCGATGCACGCGGCGGCCTCGAGCACGTGACCGAGAGGCTGCGCGAGATCGAGGAGTCGCGCATGTCGGTCGAGCAGGGCCTGAATCCCCTGCGCGAGCGCATCACGGAGCTGCGCGTGAAGGAGCAGGAAGCGGCGACCCACGCCGAGCAATTCGCGCAGC
>JAICTR010000243.1 GCA_025936275.1 Burkholderiales bacterium | reverse complement strand
TCGCCGGCCCGATCGCGAATCTCGTCCTCGCGGTGCTCGTGTACTGGGCGCTCTTCATCGCCGGCATGCCGGGCGTGAAGCCGGTGCTCGGCGCGCCGGTCGCGCAGTGCGCCGCGGCCGCCGCGGGGCTCGCGGATGGCGACCTCGGGCGCGCCCTCGACGGCGAGCGCGTCGCCACCTGGAACGACGTGCGCTGGCTCCTGCTCCAGGACGCGGTGAAGCGCGGCACCGCGCGCATCGACGTCGAGGCGGCCGGCGGCGCGCTCGCGACGCGGCGCGTCGACCTCTCGGGCCTCACCAAGGAAGACCTGGATCGCGATTTCCTGGCGAAGCTGGGGCTGCGTCCCTTCCGCCCCGACGTGCCGGCGCGCCTGGGGCGCATCCTGCCCGGCAGCGCCGCGGAGCGCGCGGGGCTGCGGGAGGGCGACGTGGTGCTTTCGGTCGGCGCGAAGCCGGTGAGGACCTGGTTCGATTTCACCGCGCTCGTCACGGCGAGTCCCGCGCAGCCGATCGCGATCGAGGTGCGGCGCGACGGGCGGGTCGCCACGATCCACGCGGTGCCCGATGCGGTGGGCGAGGGCGAGGCGCGCATCGGGCGCCTCGGCGTCGAGGCCTCGCCCGAGCTGAAGAAGGCCTACGAGCGCCTCGCGACCACGGTTCGCTACGACCCGCTCAACGCGTTCGGCAAGGCCGTGCAGAAGGTGGTGGACCTCTCCTCGTTCAGCCTGAAGATGCTCGGACGCATGGCGATCGGCCAGGTCTCGTGGCGCAATCTCTCCGGCCCGATCACGATCGCCGATTACGCGGGGCAGTCGGCGCAGCTCGGATGGATCGCGTGGCTGGGCTTCCTCGCCCTCGTGAGCGTGAGCCTCGGCGTGCTCAACCTGCTCCCGATTCCGCTGCTGGATGGGGGGCACCTGGTGTATTATCTCGCCGAAATCGTGAAGGGTAGCCCGGTGTCGGATCGCGCGATGGAGATCGGACAGCGCTTCGGGCTCGCGCTCCTCGTCGGTCTCACGGTCTTCGCCTTCTACAACGACATCAACCGCCTCTTCACGGGCTGAACCCTTGACGCGCTTCCGCAACTTCCGCCTACGCCTCGCCATGGCGTGCGCGGCCGCCATCGCTGTGCCCGCGCTCGCCTTCGAGCCGTTCGTCATCAAGGACATCCGCGTCGAGGGCGTGCAGCGCACGGAAGCGGGAACCATCTTCACCTACCTGCCGGTCAAGGTGGGCGAGCGCATCGACGACGACAAGGCCGCGCAGGCGATCCGCGCGCTCTACGCGACCGGGTTCTATTCCGACGTGCGCCTCGAGGCCGACGGCGACGTGCTCATCGTCTCGGTGCACGAGCGCCCCGCCATCGCCACCATCGAGATCGAGGGCGCCAAGGAATTCACCAAGGACAACCTCAAGGACGGCCTCAAGCAGGCGGGCATCGCGGAATCGCGCATCTACGACAAGTCGCTCGTCGACCGCGCGGAGAAGGAGCTCAAGCGCCAGTACACGAGCCGCGGCTACTACGGCGCGGTGGTGCGCACGACGGTGACGCCGCTCGAGAGGAACCGCGTGTCGCTGCGCTTCGACATCACCGAGGGCGACGTCACCAAGATCGCCGACATCAACATCATCGGCGCGCACGACTTCAGCGAGAAGGAGCTCTTGCGCCAGATGAAGCTCACCACCCCCGGGTGGTTCACCTGGTTCACCAAGAACGACCAGTACTCGAAGCAGCAGCTCACCGCGGACCTGGAGACGCTGCGCTCGTTCTACCTCAACCGCGGCTACCTCGAGTTCAACATCGAGTCGACGCAGGTCTCGATCACGCCCGACCGCGAGAAGATCTACATCGCCATCGCGATCAGCGAGGGCCCGGTCTACCACGTGGGCCAGGTGAAGTTCAGCGGCGACCTCATCGTGGGCGAGCCGGAGCTGCGGCGGCTGGTCACGATCCGGCCGGGCGAGGTCTTCTCGCGCGAGAAGATCGTGGAAGCGACCAAGAAGATCACCGACCGCCTGGGCAACGACGGCTACTCGTTCGCCAACGTGAACCCGGTGCCGGACCTGGACCGCGAGAAGCGCGTCGCCGGATTCACGTTCTTCGTCGATCCGGGCCGGCGCGTGTACGTGCGGCGCATCAACGTGGTCGGCAACCAGAAGACGCAGGACGAGGTGATCCGCCGCGAGCTGCGCCAGCTCGAGGGCTCCTGGTACTCGCTGGAGAAGATCGCGCGCTCCAAGGAGCGGCTGCAGCGCACCGGCTACTTCTCCGACGTGAACATCGAGACGCCGGCGGTGCCGGGCACCTCGGACCAGGTGGACGTGAACATCACCGTCACGGAGCGCAACACCGGCGCGCTCACCTTCGGCGTGGGCTATTCCGCGTCGGAGAAGCTCACCATCCAGGCGTCGGTGTCGCAATCGAACGTGCTGGGCACGGGCAACATGTTCGCCTTCCAGGTGAACAACGGGTCGGTGAACAAGGTGTATTCGATCACCTACCTCAACCCGTACTGGACGGCGGACGGCATCTCGCGCGGCTTCGACATCTTCCGCCGCGACGTGGACACGTCGTCGCTCGACATCGCCTCGTACCACACCTACACCACCGGCGCGGGCGTGCGCTTCGGCATCCCGGTGACCGAGTACGACACGGTGAACCTCGGCTTCACGGGCGAGCGCACCAACCTCTCGATCGATCCGTCGATCGCGCCGCAGCGCTACCTCGACTTCATCTCCGAGTTCGGCGAGCGCACCAACACCATCCGCACCAACGTCTCCTTCGCGCACGACACGCGCGACAGCCTCACCTGGCCCACGCGCGGCGCGCTGAACGAGGCGGGAATCGAGCTGGGCGTGCCGCCGGGCGACCTCACGTACTACCGCGCCAACTACCAGAGCCAGTGGTTCTTCACGCCGCAGAACCGGTTCTCGTGGGCGACGGTGATGCTGAACGGCGAGCTCGGATACGCGAACGGCTATCGCGGCCATCCGCTGCCGTTCTTCAAGAACTTCTACGCGGGCGGCGTGGATTCCATCCGCGGCTTCGAGACCGCGACCCTCGGCCCGCGCGACACCAACGACGACATCCTCGGCGGCAACCGGCGGTTCGTCGGCAACATCGAGCTGATGTTCCCGCCCCCGGGCTACAAGGAGAAGAACGTGCGCCTCTCCACGTTCGTCGACTTCGGCAACGTCTGGGGCGAGGGCGAGAAGATCAGCGCCGACTCGATCCGCGTCTCGACCGGCATCGCGGTGAGCTGGGATTCGCCGGTGGGGCCGCTCAAGTTCGCCTTCGGCTTCCCGATCCGCAAGAAGCCCGAGGATAAGATTGAAAGGTTCCAGTTCCAGCTGGGCAGGATTTTTTGACCGGGGTTCGAACCGGAGCGCGGAACGGTGTTGGAGCGGACCGGGTGACCGCGGTGGCCGCGTCGACCGCGGGGCGGCCGCTCAACGCCATCGGGCAAGCGAGTGCCATATGAAGACCATCTTTGCCGTAGTGCTCGCCGTTTTGGCGCTCGGCGCGCAGGCCGCGGAGCTCAAGGTCGGCTTCGTGAACACCGAGCGCGTGTTCCGCGAGGCCGCGCCCGCCAAGCGCGCGCAGCAGAAGCTCGAGCGCGAGTTCGCGGCGCGCAACTCGGAGCTGTCCACCCTCGAGAAGAAGGGCCGCGACCTGCAGGCGGAGCTCGAGCGCGAGAACGTGACGATGAGCGAAGCGCAGCGCCGCGAGAAGGAGCGCCAGCTCGCCGACATCAGCCGCGACTTCCAGAGGAAGCAGCGCGAGATCCGCGAGGACCTGAACCTGCGCCGCAACGAGGAGCTCGCCGCGGTGCAGGAGCGGGCGACGCGCGTCATCAACCAGATCGCCGAGCACGAGCACTTCGACCTCATCGTGCAGGAAGCGGTGTTCGCGAGCACGCGCATCGACATCACCGACAAGGTGATCCGCGCCCTGGCGGACAAGTGATCCGTGGCGACGGACCGCAGCCCCACGCCGCAGGCAGGCCCCGCGCCTGAGCTCACGCTGCGCGAGATCGTCGCGCGCCTGGGCGGCGAGGCGGTGGGCGATGCGTCGGTCGTGCTCCGCGGCGTCGCGACGCTCGACTCCGCCGGCCCGCGCGACATCGCCTTCCTCGCCAATTCCCGTTACCGCGCGAAGCTCGGCACCACCCGCGCCGGCGCGGTGATCCTCGGCCGCGGCGACCGCGACGCGGCCTCGATGCCGCGCATCGTCTCCGACAATCCCTACGCGTACTACGCGCGCACCGTGGCGCTCTTCCATCCGCAGCCCGCCGCCGTGCCGGGCGTGCATCCCACCGCGCAGGTGCACCCCGGTGCGCGCGTCGATGCCGGCGCCGAGGTCGGCGCCTATGCGGTGATCGGCCCGCGCACCACCGTCGCGCGCGGCGCCGTGCTCGGCGCGCACGTGGCGCTCGGCGCGGACGTCGCGATCGGCGAGGAGACGCGCCTCAACGCGGGCGTCGCGGTGTACGACCGCTGCACGATCGGCGCGCGCTGCGTGGTGCATTCCGGCGCGGTGATCGGCGCGGACGGCTTCGGCATGGCGCGCGACGCGGGGCGCTGGATCAAGATTCCGCAGGTGGGCGCGGTGCGCATCGGCGACGACGTCGAGATCGGCGCCAACACCACCATCGATCGCGGAGCGCTCGACGACACCGTGATCGAGGAGGGCGTGAAGCTCGACAACCAGATCCAGGTCGCGCACAACTGCGTGATCGGCGCGCACACCGTGATCGCCGG
>JAICTR010000408.1 GCA_025936275.1 Burkholderiales bacterium | reverse complement strand
GTCCGCACTGCAGGCACACCAGGTGGTCGTGGTGGCCACCCTCGTTCAGCTCGTAGACCGCCTTGCCGCCCTCGAAATGGTGGCGCACGAGGAGGCCCGCCTGCTCGAACTGCGTGAGCACGCGGTAGACGGTGGCGAGCCCGATGTCCGAATGCTCGCCGAGGAGCTTGCGGTACACGTCCTCGGCGGTGAGGTGCCGCGTGTCGCTGTGCTGGAAGAGGTCCAGCACGCGCAACCGCGGCACCGTGACCTTGAGCCCGGTGCCCTTGAGTTCCTTCGGGTCGCTCATGCCGTGAGGATACAGCGGAACGATATAATGCGCGGTCACGTTCCCCGGCATCCCCATGCGCATTCCCGCCCTGATCCTCATCGCCGTGCTCGCCGCGGCCTGCGTGCACAAGATCGACATCGAGCAGGGCAACTACGTGACCCAGGACCTGGTCGATCGCCTGAAGCCCGGCATGACCAAGGCGCAGGTGAAGATGATCCTCGGCACGCCGCTCCTGAACGACATCTTCCACACCAACCGCTGGGACTACTACTTCGACAACGCGAAGGGCGGCAAGCGCATCGGCCACAAGCACCTGATGCTGGTGTTCAAGGACGACAAGCTCGAAAGCTGGACCGGCGACGCGAATCCTCCGCCGCCTGCGCCGGTGCGCGCCGCGGCCGAGCCGGAGCCCGCGACGAAGGCCGCGCCGCCCGCGAAATGAGCGCCGTGCGAGTCGCCATCGCGGGCGCGGGCGGCCGCATGGGCCGCGCGCTCCTCGAGGCGGCCGGTTCCACCGAGGGCGTGCGCCTCGCGGCCGCGCTCGACGTCGCGTCGAGCCCGCTCGCCGGGCGCGATGCCGGCGAGCTCGCCCCGGCCGCGCGGGGCCTCACCATCGCGACCGATCCCGAGGCCGCGCTCGCGAATTGCGACGTGCTGGTCGATTTCACGCGCCCCGAGGGAACGCTCGCGCATCTCGCCGCCTGCCGCGCGGCGAAGCGCGCGATGGTGATCGGCACCACCGGCTTCGATGCCGCGCAGCTCGCCCGCATTCGCGAGGCCGCCTCGGAGATCGCCATCGTCATGGCGCCCAACATGAGCGTGGGCGTGAACGTCGCCCTGAAGCTCGTCGAGACGGCGGCGCGCGCGCTCGGGCCCGAGTACGACGTCGAGGTGTTCGAGATCCACCACAAGCTCAAGGTGGATGCGCCCTCGGGCACCGCGTTGAAGCTGGGCGAGGTGGCGGCGGCGGCGCGCGGCACGTCGCTCGAGAAATCCGGCGTGCACGCGCGCCACGGCGTCACCGGCGAGCGCAAGGCGGGCACCGTCGGCTTCTCGGTCGCGCGCGGCGGCGACGTGGTCGGCGACCACACGGTGTTCTTCGCCGGCATCGGCGAGCGGATCGAGATCACGCACCGCTCCTCGAGCCGCGCCACCTACGCGCAGGGCGCGATGCGCGCCGCGAAGTTCCTCGCGGGCCGGCCGCCGGGCCTCTACGACATGCAGGACGTGCTCGGCCTGAAATGACCTTCTCCCTCTCCCTTGGGAGAGGGTCGGGGAGAGGGTGCGCAGCTCACCGCATCGCGTCCTTCTGCTATAATTTTCAGTCGAAGAAAGCGGGATGAGCCAGGCCGGTAGTTGCGCTCTCCCGTTTTTTTGCGCCCGCGTTTCGCGCGCATCCACACCGAAATCTCGCCCCGGAGCCGCTTCGTGCAGCAGAAGACCCCCGCCGTCCTGGTCCTCGCCGACGGGAGCGTTTTCCGCGGCTGCGGCATCGGCCTCGAAGGCGCGCGCGCGGTGGGCGAGGTGGTCTTCAACACCGCGATGACCGGCTACCAGGAGATCCTCACCGATCCCTCCTACGCCGGGCAGCTGGTGACGCTCACCTATCCGCACATCGGCAACGTCGGCGCGAATGCCGAGGATGCGGAGTCGCGCCAGGTGTTCGCCGCGGGCCTCGTCATCCGCGACCTGCCGCTCGCCGCGTCGAACTGGCGCGAGCAGGAGGACCTGCCGACCTACCTCGCGAGGAACGAGGTGGTCGCCATCGGCGACATCGATACGCGCCGCCTCACGCGGCTTTTGCGCAGCCAGGGCGCGCAGAACGGCTGCATCGTCGCCGGCCGTCCGGGCGAGCGCGCGGGCGACCTCGACGAGAAGGCGGCGCTCGCGGCGGCGCGCGCCGCGCCCTCGATGGCCGGGCTGGACCTCGCGAAGGCAGTGAGCGTCGCGCAGCCCTACGACTGGAACGGCAGCCTCTGGGCGCTCGGCGCCGGCTACAAGCCGGGCGCACCCGCGAAGTTCCACGTCGTCGCCTTCGACTACGGCGTGAAGCACAACATCCTGAGGAACCTCGCCGAGCGCGGCTGCAAGGTGACGGTGCTGCCCGCGACCGCGACGGCGAAGGATGCGCTGGCCCTCGAGCCCGACGGCGTCTTCCTCTCCAACGGTCCCGGCGATCCGGAGCCGTGCGGCTACGCGATCGAGGCGATCCGCGAGATCGTCGGCACCGGCATGCCGGTCTTCGGCATCTGCCTCGGCCACCAGCTCCTCGGCCTCGCCGCGGGCGCGAAGACCACGAAGATGAAGTTCGGCCACCACGGCGCGAACCATCCGGTGAAGGATCTGGACTCGGGGCAGGTGGTGATCACGAGCCAGAACCATGGTTTCGCCGTTGATCCTTCCACGCTGACCGCCAACCTGCGGCCGACGCATGTTTCTCTCTTCGACGGTTCCCTCCAGGGACTCGCCAGGACGGACAGACCTGCGTTTTGCTTTCAGGGACACCCCGAGGCCAGCCCTGGTCCCCGCGATATCGGCTACTTGTTCGATC
>JAICTR010000148.1 GCA_025936275.1 Burkholderiales bacterium | reverse complement strand
GCAAGAGCGTGGAGGAAAACGGAGGCACGTTGTCGGTGCGCGACATTCCGGGCAGTGGGTGCGTTTTCACGATCGACCTGCCACGAGTCGCGGCACGCACCGGTCCAGATCGCAGCCGGACCGGGGCCGAGTGAGTCGAGGCGTGGCGATTCCACCGGCACGCAATTGAAAGACCACCACTTCAAGCAAGCCGTCGATTAGGTGCGGCAAACCAGGGCTCCGAGTGGGTGCTGCCGACCAACGCCGGCAGATGGCCCGTCTACCACGTGATCTTCGACAAGCCGATCGAGCATGGGCTCGTCGTGGAAATCAATTTCCTGGAGATCAACGGGCGGTCGAGCGATGACCTCGACAAGCCCTAACTGCGGTGCAAAGAGGGATGGACGCGCTGTAGCCGCTGTCCGATAGGCGATTGGGCGGTTACCCGCAATGTCCTCGAAGCGACAAAGTCGCTGGACCCGCTCGGGAAAGGGCGCGCGCGGGCGCATGTAGTATCACTTCCGATGAGCGCGACCATGCATACCCTTTTCGTCGGCGGGCGCCTCGATCGCCAAATGGCCGTGTGGCCGATCCGGACTGACGCCGGAATCCCACGCGGGCTCGATGTGGCGCTTGACGACAAGATTTTCAGGTACAGCTACGATGCCAGCGGCCACCTCCCCGGCTCCGATGAAGAAGCATTCATCTACGTGTTCGTGGAAGAGCGCGACAGCATGCCGGACGGGGTTGTGCCGATCCCGGACCTTGGTTCCGACTTTCTTGCCGTCGTATTGCCATAGGCCACGGGCACCAGTAATGGAACTGATTTGGACAGGAAGATGGCGGAAGGTGTGAGATTCGAACTCACGAGGGACTTGCGCCCCTGCCGGTTTTCAAGACCGGTGCCTTAAACCGCTCGGCCAACCTTCCGTATCAATTCAATTCTGCTGCCGGTTTTGGTGCGCACTAACCTGAAGGTAAGTGCGCCCCCAGCTCGCCATGAGGCGGCGAGCTGCAAGACCGGTGCCTTAAACCGCTCGGCCAACCTTCCGTATCGATCCAACGGCGTTTTCCATGCGCAGGAAACACTGTGTTTCCCTCGCGGCATTGCCACCTCGCCACGCCGCACGCATGGATAACAGGTATGATTCCCAATGGGATTTTACCCGCGCGCTTGAAATCGCAGGGCGCGACCCCAAATCACGAGAGAGGCCGGCCCTCCGGCCCGCATACGACCTAGGAGACCAACCCCATGCAACCGGAACACCTGATCGCCACGACCCGGGTCGCCTCGGCCCCCGCGCTCGCCCGCAACCGGGTCCTGCGCAACACGTACCTGCTGCTCGCGATCTCCATGGTGCCCACCGTGGCGGGCGCGTGGCTCGGCCTGCAGCTCAAGTTCTCGCTCTTCACCGGCCATCCGGCGATGGGCTTCATCCTGTTCCTCGCCATCGCGTTCGGCTTCTTCTACGGCATCGAGAAGACGAAGAACAGCGGCATGGGCGTGGCGCTGCTGCTCGCCTTCACCTTCTTCATGGGGCTCATGCTCTCGCGCATGCTGGGCGTGGTGCTGGGTCTCGCCAACGGCGCGAGCCTCATCGCCCTCGCCTTCGGCGGCACCGCGGCGATCTTCGGCGCGATGTCGATGGTCGCCACGACCACCAAGCGCGATCTGTCGAAGATGGGCAAGTTCCTCTTCATCGGCGTGATCCTGCTGATGGTCGCGATGTTCGCGAACATCTTCCTGCAGATCCCGGCGATGATGGTCGCGCTCTCGGTGCTCGCGATCGCCATCTTCTCGGCGTTCATGCTCTACGACGTGAACCGCATCGTGACCGGCGGCGAGACCAACTACGTCAGCGCCACGCTGGCGCTCTACCTCGACCTCTACAACGTCTTCGTGAACCTGCTCGCGCTCCTCGGCATCACCGGCGGCAGCAACGACTGACGGGCCAGACTGGAACGAAAAAGGGCGGCTTCGGCCGCCCTTTTTGTTGAACCGGGGACAGACCACTTGTCCCGTATGCAAGAACGACGTGACGGACCGATGTGCGTTCTCGCATACGGGACAAGTGGTCTGTCCCCGGTTCTAGCGCTCGAAGAGGGCGATCGACTCGACGTGGCCGGTGTGGGGGAACATGTTGACCACGCCCGCCGCGCGCAGGCGGTAGCCCTTCACGGCGACGAGCAGGCCCGCGTCGCGCGCGAGTGTCGACGGGCTGCACGAGACATACACGATGCGCTGCGGGCCGTCGTCGGGGAGCGCCTTGCAGATCTCCATCGCGCCATCGCGCGGCGGATCGATGAGGAGCTTGTCGACGGGGCCCAGCCGCGCGAGCGCGCCCGGTGCATCGGTGTACAGATCGTGGGCGATGAAGGTCGCGCGCTCCTCGAGCCCGTTGGCGCGCGCGTTGGCCTTGGCGCGCTCCACGAGCGAAGGCGCGCCTTCCATGCCCACGACGTGCGCCCCGCGCGTGGCGATCGGCATCGAGAAGTAGCCCAGGCCGCAGAAAAGATCTCCCGCACGTTCGCCGGGCCGCGGGTCGAGCAGGTCCACCGCGCGCTTCACCAGGACGCGGTTCACCGCCGTGTTCACCTGCGTGAACTCGGTGGGCCCGAACCCGAGCGTGAGCCCGAATTCCGGCAGCCGATAGTCGAGCGCCGGCGCCTCGAGCGGATACCACGGATGCGCGGTATCGGGTCCCTTGGGCTGCAGCCACCACTGGATTCCATGCGCATCCGCGAAGGCGCGCAGCTTCTCCGCGTCCTCCTCGGGAATCGGCTCCAGGTGCCGGAGCACGAAGACCGTCACCGCATCGCCCACCGCGAGCTCGAGCTGCGGGAGGCGCTCGCGCAAGCGCAGCGAGGTGAAGAGCGCGCGCAGCGCCGGGATCATCTTCGAGATCGCGGGCGGCAGCACCTCGCAGGACATCGTGTCGGCGACGAAGCTCGAGCGCCGCTCGTGGAACCCCACCAGCACGCCGCCCTTCTTCGCCACGTAATGCACCGAGACGCGCGCGCGATGGCGATAGCCCCACGTCGGTCCCATCACCGGCGGCAGGATCGACTCCGGCTTCACCTTGCCGAGGCGCGCGAGGTTGTCCTCGAGCACGCGCTGCTTCGCCGCGACCTGCGCCGCGGGATCGACGTGCTGCATCGCGCAGCCGCCGCAGGTGCCGAACCAGCGGCAGCGCGGCTCGGCGCGCAGCGCGCTCGGGCGCAGCACCTGCGTCATCGTGCCGAGGTCGAAATGGCCGCGGCTCTTGCGGCGCGTGAAGGCGACCCGCTCGCCGGTCACGCCGCCGTCGATGAAGACCACCTTGCCGTCGACGTGCGCGACGCCGATTCCCTCGTGGTCGAGGGATTCGATGAGGGCTTCGTCCAAGGCGCTAGGAGCCGCAGTCGGGACGAAGCGCGCCGAACGTCTGGCGCTCGATCGACTTGGTGACCGTGACGCCGTCCACCGTGTAGGTCATCGTGCCGGCATCGCCGCTCGAGAAGGAGAAGGTCATTGTGCCGACCTGCGTGAGCGTGACCGGATGCCACGGCGACGCGTCGAACGCGGGCCCGGTCGTGCGATAGAGCGGCCCGCTGTACGTTCCGGCCGACGTGCGATCGCCCTTAGACATCACGAGCCACAGGGGCTTCCCATCCGCGCCGTAGGTGAAGAGCGTCGCGAAGACGATGTCGCCCTGGTGCGTGACGTTGACGCCCCATCCCGACTCGCTCGGGTTCCACCACAGGTCCTGGAAATTGTCCGAGAAGCTGCGATCGAACGCGGACCATTTGCACTGCGGCGGCGTCGAGAACTCCTGGCGCGTGATGCTCTTCACGACGTGCGTGCCGTTGTAGGTGTAGTCGAGCGTCGCGGTGGCATCGCCGGTGAAGGCGATGCGCATGGTGCCCACCGCCGTCGACTGGAAGCCGCCGAAGGGCTCGGCGTTGAAGGGCGACGCCGTCGCCTTGAAGAGCGTGCCCGAGTAGCTGCCATCGGCCTGCAGGTCGCCGTGCGACATGAAGAGCCAGGTGGGCGTGCCGTCGCGCTCGTAGGTGAAGAGCGTGGCGAACACGATCCTGTCCTGCTCGTTGATGTTGATGCCCCAGCCGGACTCCGCGGAATTCCACCACAGGGCGGTGTGGTTGGTGCCCAGCGAATCGGCGCGCATGCGCAGGTTGTAGGCACCGGTCCCCGCGGCCTCGAAGTGCGCGACCTGGAGATAGTAGACGCCCGGATTCAGCAGCCGGGTAAGGCCGAAGTGGTTGCTCGAGAGCGACGCATCGTCGTTCCAGGCGAGCTGCACGCCGTGCGAGTCGAGGAGCGTGCCGATGGTGTCGAGGTTCGCGCCCTCGGACCACGCGCTCACCCAACGCGGCGAGGAAAGCTGGAAGCGGAACACATCGAGGTCGCCCGCGTAATCGATGTGCCGGTTGTCGAGCGCGCGCGGCGCGGAGCGCTTGTCGAGCGCCTCGTTGGACGCATCGAGCGGAACGCCGCTGTATTCCTCCCAGCGGTTCGGCGCATCGTCGGCGGCGGGCGCGGCGGTGGAGATGAAGGGCGCGAGCTCCGGCGCGAGGAGCTCGAGGCGGCTGTACAGCCCGTCCTCGTTGCGGTCGCCGCAGCTCAGGCCTTCCGCGCTGTGCATCACCGTCGTGCCGGTGAGGATGCCGCGCAGCTGCAGGCTCCCGTTGGCCATCGTGAAGAGGCCGGAACCGCTCGAGCCGCCCTGGATGATGCCGCTCGAATAGGTGACGCCGTAGAAATCCTGCGGCCAGTCGTCGAGGCGATAGCGGCGGCTCACGGAGCCCACCGCGTAGCGTGCGGTATCGCCCTGCGGATGGCTGATGCTCACGATGGGATCGCCGGTCGCGAGCGGGGCCGCGTTCCATCCGGAATAGATCGCGCCGGAGGGCGGCGTGCCGTTGAGGAGCAGCAGCGTGGAATCGATGTTGTAGTTGGTGAAGACGAGCTGCGTGCCGGTGCGCGCGACCGGCGTGGGCGCGAGGCCCTCGCCGGGGCAGGCGAAGTCCGATTCGTAGAACCACTGCGCGGTCACCGTGCGCGCGGTCGCGTCGTTGTCGACGCAGTGGTTGGCGGTGAGGAGGTAGGCCGCCGGGAATTTATCGGTGTTGATGAGCGTCGCGGTGCAGACGAAGCTCCCGCCATTCTCGATGAAGTTGATCTGCGCGACCGACTTCTTGCGCTCGGCGATCGCGTCGGCGACGCCCGCGCCCAGCGAGGGATCGTTCGCCGCACACATCGTCTCCAGCGTGCAGCTCGCCGCCTGCTTCGCCATCATCGGCGCATCGAAATGCACCAGCGCGCCGATGCGGATCGCCTGCTCGCCCTGCGGGCGCACGCTGCTGAACACCTCGATCACCTGCGACTGGCCCTCGGTCCACGGCGTCCACGCCTCGCTTCCCAGGGCGCGATCGAAGCGCTCGGTCTCGATGCGTCCGTCGGTGCCTTGCGCGCGGATCTCGATCGGCGCCTCGATGTCGCCCAGGTCCAGGCGCGCGCGGATGCCGAGCGCCTCCTGCGAGGTCACGCGCACCTTCGCGACATATCCGCCTTGCACGGGACGCCAGATCGCGAGCCCGATCGGTTGCGCGAGCGTGCGCACGTCGCCCACGCGGCGCGGGCCGTGCGGCTCGGGGCGCGCGGCGGATTTGGCGAGCGGCGGTGCGAGCGACACGACATCGATCGGGACCAGCGCCGGCGCGTGGAAAACGCGCGCGAGCGCCGGCGGCGAGTGCGGCGCGGGGCGCGAGGGCATTTCCATGGCGGCCGCGCAGGCGAACGAGGCGCACGCGGCGAGGAGAGCGGCGAAGCGAGAAATCATCGGCGATACCCAGCCCCGCGCGATGCGCGCGCGCGGAGCTCGAAAGTGGAGGGTTTTTACTTGAATTTCAGGCGCTTATGTTACCATGGGCAATCCGCTGCGGCACGTTCGCGCATGCGCCGACCTACCTACGCCAACACGTGATCGAGTTCTGCAATTCCTGCGGCGCGCGGGTCGCGCACCGCATTCCCGAAGGCGACATGCTCACGCGCGCGGTGTGCGACGCGTGCGGCACCATCCAGTACGAGAATCCGAAGGTCGTCGTCGGCTGCATCCCGGTGCGCGGCGATCGCATCCTCATCTGCCGGCGCGCGATCGAGCCGCGCTACGGGCTGTGGACGCTCCCCGCGGGCTTCATGGAGAACGGCGAGACCGCGGCCGAGGGCGCGATGCGCGAAGCGATGGAGGAAGCGCACGCCATGGTGGAGATCGAGGATCTCTACACCGTCTTCTCGGTGCCGCACATCAGCCAGGTGCACATGATGTTCCGCTCGCGCCTGGTGAACGACGATTTCCGCGCCGGCACCGAGAGCCTCGACGTGAGGCTCGTCACCGCCGCGGAAATCCCGTGGAACGAGCTCGCGTTCACGGTGGTCCGGCGCACGCTCGAGCATTTCCTCGCGGACCGCGAGAGCGGCATCTTCGTGCCGCGCTTCGGCGACATCCGAGCGCCGGTGCGCTGAACCCTTCGCGCGCGGCATCGGTCGGAATCGACATGGATCTTTTCGAGCTGCTCGGCAAGAACATCGCCGCGCCCGAGGTGGCGCAGCGCCTCGCGGACTATCCCGGCTTGCGCCCCGAACCCGGCGACACTTCGGCCGACGATCGCGCGATCGGCGTGAAGTACCTGCGCAGCACGCGCGACGGCCTGCTGATCAAGCTCTCCGACGAAGGCGAGATCCTCGCGCTCTTCATGCTGAGCGAGGGCAAGGACGGCGGCTCGGAGTTTCGCGGCGAGTTGCCGGGGAAGCTCAACTTCGCGGCGGAGCCCGAAGATGCGATCCGCGTCCTGGGCACGCCCGACCTACGGCGCGAACCCACGAGCTACGGCGGCCATCGGCTCGGCGAATTCCTGCGCTTCGACCGGCCGGCCTACTCGATCCACATCCAGTTTCGCGCCGACCACGACGGCATCGACCTCATCACGGCGATGGTCGCGCGCCAGGTGCCGGGACGCAGCCACGCGAACGCCAGCGGCTAAGCGACGCGCATCACCTCATCGTCCGCGACGACGAAGACCTGGTCGCCGGCGCGCGGGCGCACCACCGCGCTGCCGGTG
>JAICTR010000291.1 GCA_025936275.1 Burkholderiales bacterium | reverse complement strand
CATGGTGAGCGCCTTCGCCTTGAGCGCGGGGCTGAAGGCGCGCCGCACGTATTCCTTGCCGAGCGCCTCGCCGAGCTGGGCGTCCACGAGGCCCACGCAGCGCTTCCAGCGCGGCTTCTGCTCGGGCACGCCGCGCAGCGTCCGGCTGTAGAAATCGAAGTCCTCGTCGGCCATCGCACGGCCGAGGGTGGGCGCCGCGGCGCTCGCGACGTGCCAGCGCAGGTAGGTACGGATGTTTTCCAGCGGCTCGTCTTCCAGCACGCGTTCGAACGCCGCGAAGAACGCGGGCTGCGAGACGTTGAACGCGTCGAGCTTCGCGAGGCCCAGCGCGCGCAGGTACGCATCCCAGTCGAAAGCGGGCGTGAGGCGCGCGAGCGCCGCGCGGTCCATCTTGTGGAAGAGCTTGTAGGGATCGCGCCGGTCGACGCGCGAGAGGCTCGCGCTCGCGAGCGCGGTCTCGATGCGCATCACCACGCCGGCATCCGCCTTCGCCGCTCCGGGGGACTCGCCGAGCAAGCCGAACATGCGCGCGACGTGCGCCGCGTACTTGTCGCGGATCTCGCGGAAGCGCTCGTCGTCGCGCAGGTAGTAGTCGCGATCGGGAAGCCCGAGGCCGCCCGCGTTGGCGAACGCGATCACGCGCGTGGCGTTCGCGTAGTCCTGGCCCGAGCCGAAGCCGAAGAAAAGGCCGGAGCTTCCGGTCGCGAGGTGCAGGTCGCCAAGGAGCGGCGCGAGCGCGAGCTTGTCCGGGAGCTCCGCGATCCGCGCGAGGATCGGCGCGAGCGGCGCGTTGCCGCGCGCCTCGACCGCGGATTCGTCCATGCACGCCGCGAAGTAATCGCCGATCTTCGCCTGCGTCGCGTCGCGCCCTTTCGTGCGCTTCGCGAGGCCGTCGAGGATGCCCCACAGGAAGCGCTCGTTGCCTTCGGCCATCTTGCGGTACACGTCCCAGCTCGCCTGGTCGGAAGGGATCGGATTCGCCGCCTGCCAACCGCCGCATGCGTAGCGATAGAAGTCCACGCAGGGGTCGGCGGCGCGGTCCATCGCCTGCAGGTCGAGCCCCGGCGTGTACGGCAGGTGCTCGAGCGGCGTCTGCGGCGAAGCGGCGAATGCGGGAGAAACGAAGACGATGAAAGCGAGCGCGGCGAGGCGAGGCATCATGGGGCGGACGGCGGTCGTTGCATGCCGCGCATGATAGGCGATGTGGCCGCGGCACGTTTTCGCTACGATGAATGCTTTTAAAGCGCGACCATGGCGCAGATGGGCAACGATTACTACCGCATCCTCGGCGTGACCCGCAACGCGAGGCCGGAGGAAATCCGGCGCGCGTTCGATCGACTGCGTGCGCAGATGCGCGAGGAGGCGGCCCCGCCGGACCCGCGCCGCGTCGTGCTGCTGCAGGATGCGTACGACACGCTCTCCGACGAGGCGCGCCGCGCGGCCTACGACCAGGCGGAGCGCGCGGGCGTGCCGCGCATGCTGAATCGGCGCGGGATGTGGATCGGCATCGCGGTGGGCATCGCGGTCGCGCTCGGCCTCGCGACGCTGCCGTTGCGTCACGCGGACGACGGCGCGCCTTCGCGCAGCGACACGGAAATCCTGTCCGCGGCTTCGGTCGCCGTGGGCCGCGTGCATGCGATCGACCTTTCCGGGCGCGTGACGCCGCTCGGCCTCGCGTTCGCGGTGGGACAGGGCCGGCTGCTCATGCCGTGTGCACCGATCCCGCCGAACAGCGAGATCGTGGTGCGCATCGGCGCGCGCGACGTGCCCGCGCGCGTCGGCACCGCCTCGCAGGGCGATGGATATTGCGCGCTCGATGCGCCCGATGCCGGGAGTTGGCCGCTCGCGATCGCGCCATCGCCGCCGAAGGTCGACGCGCCGGTCTATGCGACGAAGGTGGGCCCCGCCGGCGAGGTCACGCTCGCGCGAGGAAACGTGCGGCGGATCGAACGACACGGCGCCGGCGCGGTCCTCGAATTGTCGGGAGATGCGGCGCTCGAGGAGCGCGGCGGCCCGCTGCTCGATGCGCAAGGGCGCGTCGTCGCCATCTCCTCCGGCGAGGGACGCTTCACCACGGTATCCGCGGCCGCATCCTCCGGCGTGCCGAGGCCGAAGAAGGGAAGATGAAGGCGTGAAATACAAGGACTACTACGCGATCCTCGGCGTGGCGCGCAACGCGAGCGCGGACGAGATCAAGAAGGCCTACCGCAAGCTCGCGCAGAAGTACCATCCGGACGTCACCAAGGATCCGAAGGGCGAGGAGAAATTCAAGGACATCGCCGAGGCCTACCAGACGCTCAAGGATGCGGAGAAGCGCACCGCGTACGACCAGCTCGGCAGCGCCTACCAGCCGGGGCAGGATTTCCGCCCGCCGCCCGATTGGGAGAAGCAGTTCCGCGAGCGCTACGCGGGCGGCGCGCCCGGCGGCGGCGCGTTCTCCTTCGAGGATGTCGACCTCTCGGATCTCTTCAGCGCCTTCACCTCGCGCGCACGAGGCGGCGGCCGCGGCCGCGAGAGCATGCGGATCCCGGGCGAGGATTTCGAGGTCGCCGTGCACCTCGCGCTCGAGGACGCGGCGCGCGGCACGCAGGTGGACCTCAACCTCGGCCTTCCCGAGTACGATGGGCAGGGCCGCATGCGCCAGGTGCCGAAGACCATCAAGGCGCGCATTCCCAAGGGCGCCACCGACGGCCAGCGGCTGCGGCTGCGCGGGCAGGGCGGCAAGGGCATGAACGGCGGTCCCAACGGCGATCTCTACCTCAACATCGTGCTGCATCCCCATCCGCTCTTCCGGCCCGACGGCCACGACCTCTACCTCGACCTCCCGCTCACGCCCTGGGAAGCGGCGCTCGGCGCGACGGTGGAGGTGCCGACCCTTTCCGGCGCGGTCAACCTGAAGATCCCGCCGGGCACCGCGGCGGGGCGCAAGCTCCGGCTCGCGAAGAAGGGATTGCCGAAGCCCGGCGGCGGCGAGGGCGATCTCTACGCCATCGTGCAGATCGTGAATCCGACCGTGCTCAGCGATCGCGAGCGCGAGCTCTTCCGCGAGCTGGGCGAGGCCTCGCACTTCAATCCGCGCGGGCATTTCGCGCGAGGAGGATCGCATGGCTGAGCATGACGACGCGGCGTGGCTGCACGCCGAGGCGCAGGTGACGCTCGTGGAACTCTCGCACACCTCGGGATTGCCGGAGCAGGTGCTGCGCGAGCTGGTCGAATATGGAGCGCTCGAGCCTGCGGGCGAAGCCGGGGACTGGTGCTTCAGCGCCGACTGCGTGGTGCGCGTGCGCCAGGCCGCGCGCCTGCGCAACGACCTCGAGCTCGAGACCGAATCGCTCGCGCTCGTGCTCTCCTTCCTCGAGCGCATCCAGCGCCTCGAGGCGCAGGTGCGCCACCTGCATGCGCAGCTCGCCGCGCCGGCTCGCTAGGGTCGCGGCGGCGCTGCTCGCCGCGAGTTCGCTCGGCGCCGCCGCGGCGGACATCGATGCGCTGTGGGAGTACGACGACCCGGCGGCGAGCGAAACGCGCTTCCGCGCTGCGATCGTCACCGCGAGCGGCGACGATCGCCTGGAGCTCCTCACGCAGGTCGCGCGCACCGATTCGCTGCGCGGCCGCTTCGCCGAGGCGCATCGCGTGCTGGACGAAGTGGCGCGCGAGCTCCCGCATGCGAAGGGACCTCGCCCGCGGCTGCGTTATCTCCTCGAGCGCGGCCGCACCTGGAACTCGGCGCACGAGGCACCGCACGCCCGCCCGCTCTTCATCGAGGCTTGGGAGGCGGCGCGCGAAGCGAACGAGGAAGGACTCGCGGTGGACGCCGCGCACATGGTGGCGATCACCGGGTCCGGGACCGAGCAAGGCCTCGAATGGAATCGCCGCGGCCTCGCGCTGGCGAACGCGTCGCGCGACGCGAAGGCGCGCTCGCTGATTCCGGCGATGCTCAACAACTCCGCATGGGATCTTCAGGCGCTGGGCCGGCGCGAGGTAGCGCTCACGACGTTCGAGGCGGCCGAGCGTGCGTGGAGCGCGCGTGGCGGTGCGCGCCAGGTCGCCATCGCCAAGTGGTCGGTCGCAT
>JAICTR010000386.1 GCA_025936275.1 Burkholderiales bacterium | reverse complement strand
CCTCGGCGCAAGCGCGCAGCACCGCGGGCGTGATGGTGGCGCCGAGGTGCTTCAGGCTCGCGAAACCGATGTCGTGCTCCTCGAGCGTGAGGTCGAGGCCGAAGCGAACACTCGCGTGGCGCAGCACCCGCACCGTGGCGGCGGCGATCTCGGGACCGATGCCATCGCCCGGCATCACGATGATTCGCATGGATTAAGCCTGGAAAAGTGGCGGGGAAGAGCGTCGTTGCGGTATAATCGGATTGTAGAGCAGCAGCATTTTCGCTCTCATCGCCGCAGTCGCCGGCGCACGCCCGGCGGCATTTTCCCTCCATGGTCCACGCGCCCGCACCGCGGTCCGGACCATCGGCATTTCGATTTTCTTGACGCGTCGCTTCGCGCCACGCACGTCGAGTGCATCGGGCCGGCCGCGTGCCGCGATCAACGCGCCACGCCGCACGGTAGGCGCGTCAACGAACCAGGAGACTTTGGATGGCGAAGGAAGACACGATCGACATGGAAGGCGTGGTGAACGAGGTGCTCCCCGACACGCGCTTTCGCATCACGCTGGACAACGGCCACGCCATCATCGCCTACCTGTCGGGCAAGATGCGCAAGCACCGCATCCGCATCCTCGCGGGTGACAAGGTGAGCATCGAGCTCACGCCCTACGATCTCAGCAAGGGCCGCATCACCTTCCGCCACAAGGACGAGCGCGCCGCGCCGAATCCGAACCGCCGGCCGTCGTACGGGCGGCGCTAGCGCGACCCCGCGGCCCGCCGCAGCGCCTGCTCGAACACCTCGGGCGGCTGCGCCCCCTCGATCGCGAACGAGTCGTCCACGACGACGAGCGGCACGCCGTTCACGCCGCGATCCAGCCACAAGCGCTCGCGCTCGCGCGTTTCCGCTTCGAACTCGCGGCTTTCCGCGATCGACTTCGCTCGCGCCGCATCGAGCCCCACGGCGCCGGCGAGCTCCACGAGCACGTCCGGCGCGGCGGGATTGCGCCCCTCCGCGTGATAGGCGCGAAGCAGCGCGCGCTTGAGCTCCACGGCTTTGCCCTCGAGCCCCGCCCAATGCAGCATGCGGTGCGCATCGAACGTGTTCCAGACGTGCTCGCGCGCGCCGAACCTGAATCCGACCTGCGCGCCGCGCTCCTCGATGCGCGCGCGCGCCTGCGCGATCTGCTCGGGCGTGCGGCCGTATTTGCGGGCGAGATACGGGATCGTCTCGACGCCTTGCGGTCCCATGTCGGGATTGAGCTCGAAGGGCTCGATGCTGATCTTCACCGCCACCTGCGCGCCGAGCCGCTCCAGGGCGCGATCCAGCGAGGCGAGGCCGATCGCGCACCACGGGCAGGCGACATCGGAAACGAAGGCGAGCTCGATGGGTCGAGTTTCCATCGCGAGAGCGCTCAGTGCCGCGGCAGCGCCGCTTGCTCGATTCGTCTCGGCACGACCAGCCGGAACCGGGTTTCGCCCTCTACGCAATCCACCTCGAGGCCGCCGCCGTGGGCACGCGCGATCGCCCTGGCGATGAAGAGTCCGAGCCCCAGGCCCTTGCCGCGGCTGCCGAGGTGACGCCCGGAGCGGAAGGGCTCGAAGATGCGCGGCAGCAGATCCTCGGGAATCGCGCCCTCGTTGCGGATCTCGACCGCGACACGGTCTTCGTCGCCCGTGAGGCGCATGCGCACCGGCGAGCCGGGCCGCCCATGCTGGACCGCGTTCGAGGCGAGGTTCGAGATCGCCTGCAGCATGCGGCCCTCGTCCCACGCGCCCTTCCCGTCCGCCTCGCAGTCGAAGGTGATCTCGCGATCGCGCGCGATGGACCTGAGCTCGTCGATGATTTCCTGGCAGATGGCGCGCAGGTCGCCGTCCTCGCGCCGCACCTGGATGCCCTGCCCCTCACGCTCGCGCGAGAGGTCGAGGAGATCGGTGACGATGTTCTCGATGCGCTTCACGCCGCGCGTCACGACCTGCGCCTGCTTCTTCACCGCCGTGGACGCGTCGGGAATCATCTGCAGCGCGTGGCCGGCGAGCTGGATCGCCCCCAGCGGATCGCGGATGTCATGGCTCACGATCGCGAGGATCCACTTCTCGAAGTCGCGCGCCAGGGCGAGCTGCTCGCGGCTGTGGCTCTGCTGCGCTTCCTCGGCCTTGCGCCGCGCGTCCACATCGATGCAGCTGCCGATGAAGCCGGCGAAGGCGCCGCCGTCGTCGGTGTATGGCACGCCGCGGTCGAAGATCCAGCGGAACTCGCCGTCGTGCCGTCGCAGCCGATACTCCATCTCGAACGGCTGGCGGCGGTGGAAGTGATCCAGGTAGTGCTTCACGCAGCGCTCGAGGTCGTCGGCATGCACGCCCTCGGCCCAGCCATCGCCCATCTCCTGCTCGAGCGTGCGCCCGGTGAAGCCGAGCCAAGGCTCGTTGAAGTAGTCGCACTTCGCGTCGACGCCGGCGCGCCAGATCATCACGGGTGAATGCTGGACCAGCAGCCGGTATTCGGTGGGAGTCGGGTCCCGGGCCATGCCGGATTGTCCACCGTCGGGACTGGAAGGGTCAAACGAACGACCGATGCGCTCGCGAAGTTCTTGCAAGGCAGTGTTTGGAGGCGGGGGTCGGAATCGAACCGGCGTACACGGCTTTGCAGGCCGCTGCATAACCACTCTGCCACCCCGCCCGCGCGGAGGTCTTCAGGGCGAAGACCGGGGAATTGACGCGGAACGGGGGAAACCGGGAACCGGTTCCCCCCGCGAATTGGAGCGGCAGAAGAGTCTCGAACTCTCGACCTCAACCTTGGCAAGGTTGCGCTCTACCAACTGAGCTACTGCCGCGACGAGCCCAAATTATAGCGTTTTCAGGGCCTTCCTTCAACCTCGAAGGCGTCCGACCCCCTACTTCCCGGTTCGTTCCGAGACCCAGGCGGCCTTGAGATAGACGACCATCGACCAGAGCGTGATCACGGCGGCCACCCAGATGAGCCAGCGTCCCACGTTGACCGTGTGGAACCAGCCGAAGAGCACCCCGTTGAAGAGGAGGAACGGGATCGCGATG
>JAICTR010000522.1 GCA_025936275.1 Burkholderiales bacterium | reverse complement strand
CGATGGAGCGGAAGCTGCACGAAGGCGTAGGCCTGGGCGCTCCGCCCGAGATTGTACGAGACGCCCGGGCTTGCGAGGAGCTGGCGCTGGCCGCTGTCCTCAGGCTCCGCGTTGATACCGCTGTCGCGCCCTTTCGCGACGTAGTTCACCTGCAGCATGAGCGCAAGGTCGTTGCCGATCGCGCGCCGCACGCCGCCATCGAGGTGCAATTGCTTGCCGGGCTTGTAGCCTTCGCGCGAATCCATCGGCAGTTGCGCGAGCGCCTGCGCGAACCAGGTCCAGCCGCCGAGCGGCGCCGCGCCGTGCCAGTACGCGCCGAGGAGAAGGTCGGTTGTCCCGCTGCCCGGCTGCAGCGTGCGCTCGGCTTCCTCGCCCTCGTCGTTGGCGACATCGAACTTGCCGGTGGGAAGCTTCACGCCGAAGGTGACGCCCGCGGAGCGCGGCGCGGCGGGATCGGCGATCGAGCTGAAGAGCTCGTAGCGGGCCTGCACGCGCGCATCGCCCAGCTCGCGGAAATCCCACGACTGCGGCACGCGCTCGCCCTGGTGGTTGTGGATGTGGTGGTGCTCACGATCCACGTACGGCACCGCGAAGGACAACGCCCATTGCGGCGAGAGGCCCCAATCGAGGCCGGCGACGAGGTTGTGGTTGCGCGTCTCGACCTCGTCGTGGTGGCGCGCAATCTCGCCCACGGCGATGCGGTCGGTGCCGTGCATCGGCTGGTCGAGCTCGATGGACTCGTAGCGCAGGTCGAAGCGCGCGCCGGTCGCGGACCAGGCACCCTGCGACGACCAATCCGTATTTACGAGGCAGAAGGCCGAGCCGCAGCTCGCGGATGCGTCGAGCGCCGCGCACGACAACAGCGCGGCGGCCCAGGTGAGGCGAAGCGATGCCATGAGGTCTCCCAGGAATGTTTCATGTTGGATTTTTTCGTCCGCTCAATGCATGTGCATGGGCGGCATGGTGATGCCGAGCGCGCCGACGATGCCGACGATCGCGAAGCCGAGCGCCACCTCGGCGAGCGCATTGGACGCGAGCGCGCGGCGCGCGGTGCTCGCCACGGCGTTGTCCGTCGCGGCGAGGCGCGGCGTGAGCCGCCCGCGGTTCACCACGGCGAGCGCGAGGATCGCCGCGACGAGGACCAGCTTCGCGAGCAGCACGCGGCCGTAATCGCTGGTGAAGAGCTCGGACACGCGGTGCAGCGCATAGCAGGCGTTCACGAAGCCGGTGAGCGCGAGCGTGCCGACGCACGCCATGCCGAGCACGGAGAAGCGGCGAGCGGCTTGCGCGGCATCCTCCCGCGATGGCGCATTGTCCCCGCGCGCGCGAAGCAGCACCACGAGCGGCAGCAGTGCACCGAGCCAGCCGCCCGCGGCGAGAAGATGCAACCCGTCGGCTGCCACGTGCATGACGCGATTGGCGCCGGTATCGCCCGCGGCGTGGCCCGCGCAGGCGAGCGAGGCGAGGAAGAGCGCCGCGCACGCGGCCGCGAACGCCTGCGCCGCGCGCCCTGCCGGCTCGCCGCGCGACGCCATCGCCATCAACGCCGCCGCGATGACCACCGCCAGCACGCCGCGCAGCAGCCACACATGGCCGAAGAGCGTGCGCCCCAGCACCACGCGCCACACGCCTTCGCGCAGAGCCTCTCCCACCGGCATGCCGCTCATGTGGCCCGCCTCGATGG
>JAICTR010000316.1 GCA_025936275.1 Burkholderiales bacterium | reverse complement strand
TACCGCCTCGCGCTCGAGGAGCTGCTGGGCTGAGCGCCCCCCGCACGCTGCGCACGCTGCTGGACGAGAGCGTGCGCAAGCTGGAGGCGGCCGGCGTCTCCTACGGCCACGGCACCACGAACGCGCTCGACGAGGCCGCGTGGCTCATCCTGCGCGCGCTGGAGCTTCCGCCCGGCGACATCAACCCGCACCTGGACCGTTCGCTCGACGCCGCGCGATTCGCCGCCGCGAAGTCGCTGCTCGACCAGCGCGTCGCCACGCGCAAGCCCGCCGCCTACCTGCTCCACGAAGCGTGGCTCGGCCCGCATCGCTTCTACGTCGACGAGCGCGTCATCGTGCCGCGCTCCTTCATCGCCGAGCTGCTGCTGGAAAAAAGGGGACAGTCCCCATTTTCCCTAAGAGCGAATGGCGTTCCGCCTAAGAGAAAAAGGGGGCTGTCCCGTTTTCTCGACCTTTGCACGGGGTCGGGGTGCCTCGCGATCCTCGCGGCGCTGCGCTTTCCCGATGCGCACGTCGATGCGGTGGACCTTTCGGACGAGGCGCTGCAGGTCGCCGCGCGCAACGTCGCGGACTACGGCCTGGGGAACCGCATCGCGCTCGCGAGATCGGACCTTTTCTCGGCGCTCGAAGGAAGGACCTACGACGTGATCGTCTCCAACCCGCCCTACGTGAAGGCGGCCTCGATGCGCACGCTGCCCGACGAGTACCGGAAGGAGCCGCGCATGGCGCTCGCGAGCGGCGCCGACGGGCTCGAGCACACGCGCGCGATCCTCGCCCAGGCGCACGCGCACCTCAATCCGGGCGGGGTCCTGGTGGTGGAGGTCGGGCACAACCGCCGGGCGCTCGAGCGCGCCTTTCCGCGCCTGGCGTTCGACTGGCCGAAAACCAGCGCCGGAAGCGGTTTCGTGTTCGCGATCGCACGCGAGCAACTCGCCTGATTCGCGCGTCGCCCATGCTATGATTCGCAGCGTTTTCCGGCCCGATTTCCACTCACGAACGGCCCCGCGTCGAGGGCCGCCAGCGCATGCCCAACTCGATTGACAACGTCCCGCTCGGCGGGGCCCCGGTGGACGATCGGCTGCTCGGCGAGGTGGCCGGGCTCGTCGTGAGCGCGCTGAACCTCGATGTCGCGCCCGCCGACATCGACCCGGACGCGCCGCTCTACAAGGAAGGGCTGGGCCTGGACTCGATCGACATCCTCGAGGTGGCGCTGGTCGTCTCGCGCCGCTACGGCTTCAAGCTGCGCGAGGACGATCGCGACAACCTGCGCATCTTCTCGTCGCTGCGCAGCCTCGCCTCGCACGTCGCGGAGCGGAGAACGAAGTGACCGCCGACCGGCGCTGGCGCTCGGTGCGCGCGGTGCTGGTCCTCCTCTCGCTCGGCCTCGCGGTGCTCGCGCACTTCACCATCGTGCGCCGCTTCTCGCCGGCGCTCGGTGCCGCGCTGGCGCTCCTTCCCGCCACGCTGGTCGCCCTGTGGGCCGCGCGCCGCGCGCGCCGCCGCGCCTGGGCGATCGCCGCGCTCGCCCTCGCGGCCGCGGGGCTGTGGGCCGGCTGGGGCACGCTCGAGCGCCACTTCCCGAGCGTCTTCCTGGTCGAGCACGCGGGCATGAACGCCCTCCTCGCCTTCGTCTTCGGTCGCACGCTCGCCGCGGGACGCGAGCCGCTGTGCACGCGCTTCGCACGCCTCATGCATGCGAAGCTCCCGGCGGAGGTCGTCGCGTACACGCGCGCGATCACGCTCGCCTGGACGATCTTCTTCGCGACGCTCGCCACGCTTTCCGTGGCGCTCTATGCGGCGGGATTCCTCGAGGCGTGGTCGCTCCTCGCCACGATCCTGAGCCCGGTGCTCCTCGCGCTGATGTTCGCGGGCGAGTACGCGGTGCGCCTTCGGGCGCTGCCGAACTGGGAGCGGGTCGGCGTGCTGGGCGGCATCCGCGCCTTCTCGCGCCATTTCGCGACGGCGCCGGCCGAAAACCCGCGCTGAGCGCTCCATGTCCCCGCCCGGCGCCCGTCCCCAGTCCGCGGCCCAAGCGGTCCCCCTGATCGGCCACGCGAGCGGCGAGGCGATCGCGGCGTACCGCGCCGGCCGCGCGATCACCGCGCGCGAGCTCCTGGGCGATGTCGCGCACGTCGCCGCGGCGCTGCCGTCCGCTTCACACGTGCTGAACCTCTGCGCCGATCGCTACCGTTTCGCGGTGATGCTGCTCGCGGCGATCTCGCGCGGCCAGCTCACGCTGCTTCCGCCCGCCACGACGCCGCACATGATCCACGCCATGCGCCGCTTCGCGCCCGACGCGTACTACGTCGCCGACGATGCGTCGGTCGCGATCGACCTGCCGCGCTTCGACTTCACCGACGATGCGCCGGCCCGCGAATGGAGCGAGGTGCCGCGCATTCCCGCGGAACGCGACGTCGCATGCCTCTTCACCTCGGGCACGACCGGCGAGCCGCAGCCCAGCGTGAAGAGCTGGGGACCGCTCGTCGCCGACGCGCTCGCCGAGGCGGAGCGCCTCGCCATCGGGCCGCGCCATGCGATCCTCGGCACGGTCCCGGCGCAGCACATGTACGGCTTCGAGTCCACGGTGCTGCTGCCGCTCGCCTCGGGCGCCGCGCTCACCGCGGAGCGTCCCTACTATCCGGGCGAGATCGATGCGGCGATCGCGAGGCTTCCCGCGCCGCGCGCGCTCTTCACGACGCCTTTCCACCTCAAGACGTGGCTCGCCGCGGGCGACGCCGCGCCGGTCGAGCGCATCGTCTCGGCCACCGCGCCGCTCTCGCTCGAGCTCGCCGCCGAGGCGGAGCGGCGCACCGGCGCCGAGCTCCACGAGATCTACGGCTGCACCGAGGCGGGCCAGGTGGCGACGCGCCGTCCCACCGTGTCGAGCGACTGGGAGCTCTACGCGGGGCTCAGGCTTCGCGAGCACGAGGGACGCGCGGTGGTCTCCGGCGGCCACGTCGAGTCGCCCATCGCGCTGCAGGACGTGATCGAGGCGCGAGCCGACGGCGTGCACTTCGCGCTGCACGGGCGCTTCAGCGACATGGTGAACATCGCCGGCAAGCGCAGCTCCCTCGGCTACCTCAACCACCAGCTCGCCTCGATCGAGGGCGTGGTGGACGGCGTCTACGTCGTCCCCGAGGAGCGCGAGGCCGACGGCGTGACACGCCTCACCGCGTTCGTGGTGGCGCCCGCGCTCACGCGCGCGCAGGTGCTCGCCGCGCTTCGCGAGCGCATCGATGCGGCGTTCCTGCCGCGGCCGCTGGTGATGGTGGACGCCTTGCCGCGCAACATCACCGGCAAGCTGCCGCGCGCGGCGCTGGGCGCGCTCGCGCGCCGCCGGCGCACGCCGACGCGCGCTTCGTGATGGCCCTCGCGCTGCAGGGCGCGTTCGAGGCCGCGCTCGACGATCCCGCATTCGACGGCCACTTCCCGGGGCGTCCGATCCTGCCCGGCGTGGCGCTCGTCGCACGCGCGCTGGATGCGCTCGAGCGGGCGACCGGCACGCACGCGAGCGACTGGCGACTCGAGAACGCGAAGTTCGCGAGCCCCGTCGCGCCCGGCACGCGGCTCGAGATGCGCCACCAGGAGGAGGCGCCGGGACGCGTGCGCTTCGAGATCCGCGCCGGCGAACGGCTCGTCGCGGCCGGCCTCTTCGCGCGGCGTGAGGCGGACACGCCATGAGCGCGGCATCGTCTTCCCGGCGCGGGACGAGCGCCGACTGGACGCGCCGCCCCGAGCGCGGCAGCGCGTTCC
>JAICTR010000217.1 GCA_025936275.1 Burkholderiales bacterium | reverse complement strand
GCGCGCCGCCGCCGATCGCGTGCGCCAGTATCTCGCCGCGCTCGAGCGCGCCCCGGGAAACCCGGCCGCTGTGCAGGCACGCGGCGGTTTGCGCACGGTGCACGAGATCGTGAACGGCACCGGCCTCGGGCCGCGCGGGCGCGTGTACGTGATCGATGCGGACGATCGGCTGGCGGCGGCTCCCGACGCGACGCTTCCCACGGCGCATGGCGGCCTCGCCTCGAGCGCGACGCTGCGCCGCATCCGCGAGGAGCTCGCGCTGTCGCCCGATGGCTCGGTGGGCATGTTCCGCGCGAACGGCTTCGACGGCGGCGACATGATGGTGTCGGCGGCGGCGGTGCCGACGTCGCGCTGGGTGGTGCTCGCCGAGCAGCCGCGCGACGAGGTGCTGGCGCCTCTCTACCAGGCGCTGATGCGCACCGTCTGGGTGATGGGCGTGGGGCTCGCCGCGGCGCTCGCCGCGAGCTACGTGCTCGCGCGCCGCCTGGTGCGCCCGATCGTGGAGCTGCGCGGCGGTGCCGAGCGCATGGCGGGCGGCGAGCTCGCGACGCGCATCCGCATCTCCACCGGCGACGAGGTGGAGGCGCTCGCGCGCGAGTTCAACCGCATGGCCGACCAGCTGCAGGACTACACCACCGGGCTCGAGCGCAAGGTGGCCGAGAAGACCGCCGAGCTCGAGATCTCCAATCGCCACAAGAGCGAATTCCTCGCCAACATGTCGCACGAGCTGCGCACGCCGTTGAACGCCATCATCGGTTTCTCGGAAGTGCTCAAGGAGCGCATGTTCGGCGAGCTCAACGCGAAGCAGCTCGAGTACGTGCGCGACATCTACGGCTCGGGGCAGCACCTGCTCTCGCTCATCAACGACATCCTCGACCTCACCAAGGTGGAGGCCGGCCACATGGAGCTCGAGGCGCGCGATTTCGCGGTGCGCGCGGCGATCCACAACTGCTGCACGCTGATCCGCGAGCGCGCGTTGCGCAAGCGCCTGCGCCTCGAGTCGCACGTCTTCGAGGACGTGGGCACGTGGCGCGCCGACGAGCGCAAGTTCAAGCAGGTGGTGCTGAACCTGCTCTCGAACGCGGTGAAGTTCACGCCCTCGGGCGGCGACGTGCGGATCGTCGTGCGCATCGAGGGCGACACGCTGGTGGTCGCGGTGAGCGACACCGGCGTGGGCGTGGCCCCCGAGGACCAGGAGCGGATCTTCCACTCGTTCCAGCAGGCCGTATCCGACGAGGAGGCGCGGCGCGAAGGCTCGGGCCTCGGGCTCGCGCTCTCGCGCCGGCTCGTGGAGCGCCACGGCGGCACGCTCGCGGTCGCGAGCACCCCGGGTCGCGGCGCCACCTTCGTCGCGCGCTTCCCGCGCCTCGCCGAGCCGGCGCTCGCCCATGCCTAGGCGCATCCTCGTGGTGGAGGACGACGAGAAGAGCCGCCGGCTGCTCGTGGACGTCCTCGGCTACCACGGCTACGAGGTCGCCGCGGCGGAGAACGGCGAGAGCGGCGTCGCCTCGGCGATCGCCTGCGCGCCGCACGTGGCGCTCCTCGACATCCAGCTGCCCGGCATGAGCGGCTTCGAGGTGCTGGCGCAGCTTCGCGACGCCGCGTTCGAGCAGCGCATCCCGGCGATCGCGGTCACCGCGTCGGTGATGGACCAGGATCGGCGCCGCATCCTCGCCGCGGGCTTCGACGCGTACGTCGGCAAACCCGTTAACATACGTCAACTCCTCGACACGCTGGAAAAGCTGCTCGCGCCCGCGCCATGAACGCCCAGGCCGATTCCCGACCCGCCGTCGCGCTCGCCGCGAGCCCCGCCGCGCCGGGCCGCATCCTGGTGGTCGACGACACGCCGGCGAACGTGAAGCTGCTCGAGGACCTGCTGCGCTTCCACGGCTACGAGGTCGAGGCGGCGTTCGATGGCGAGAGCGCGCTCGCGGCGCTGCGCAGCCGTCCGCCCGATCTCCTGCTCCTCGACGTGCTGATGCCGGGCATGGACGGCCACGAGGTGTGCCGCGCGGTGCGCGCCGATCCCTCGCTCGCGATGATGCCGGTGGTGATGGTGACCGCGCTCGAGGACCGCGAGGAGCGCGTGCGCGGGCTCGACGCGGGGGCGGACGATTTCCTCTCCAAGCCGCTCAATCCGCCGGAGCTCGTGGCGCGCGTGCGCTCGCTGCTGCGCATCCGCCGCCTCTACGACACGGTGCAGCGCCAGGCGGCGCAGCTCGCGGCGTGGAACCGCACGCTCGAGGCGCGCGTCGCGGAGCAGGTGGCGCACGTCGACAAGCTGCAGCGCCTGAAGCGTTTCTTCTCGCCGCAGCTCGCGGAGCTGATCCTCGCCGGCGGCGCCGACGATCCGCTCGAGAGCCATCGCCGCGACGTCACGGTGGTGTTCCTCGACCTGCGCGGCTTCACCGCGTTCGCCGAGAGCGCCGAGCCCGAGGAGGTGATGGCGGCGCTCGCCGAGTTCCATCGCGCGATGGGCCATCGCGTGCTCGAGTACCAGGGCACGCTCGAGCGCTTCACCGGCGACGGCCTCATGGTGTTCTTCAACGACCCGCTGCCGATCCAGCAGCCGGCGCGGCGCGCGGTGGAGATGGCCTTCGCGATGCAGGAGGATGCGCTGAAGCTCGCCGCGCAATGGAAGCGGCGCGGCTACGACCTCGGCCTCGGCATCGGCATCGCGCAGGGCTACGCGACGGTCGGCGCGATCGGCTTCGAGGGGCGCATCGACTACGGCGCGATCGGCACCGTGACCAACATGGCGAACCGCCTCTGCGACCTCGCCGAGCCGGGCAACATCCTCGTCTCGCAGCGCGTGATGAACGAGGTGGAGGAGAGCGTGCTCGCCGACGATCTCGGCGAGGTGAGCCTGCACGGCTTCAAGCGGCCGGTGCGCGCCTTCCGCCTCCTCGACCTCGCTGCCGGGGACGGGCGCGGATGAAGCAGTCCAACGTCCGCGCGCGCATCCGCCAGCTCTGCTGCCTGGGGCTGCCGGGCGAGATGCTGGTGGGCTCGCTCCTCACGGCGCTGCGCGAGCTGGTGCCGAGCGAGTCCGCGGCCTTCTTCTGGGTGGACGCGCGCGGCGAGATGCGCAATCTCTACGCCGAGCGCCTGCTGCCCGCCGAGGTGATGTCGCTCTATTTCGAGCGCTACTACGACGGCGCCGAGTCGTCGTTTCGCCGCGCCTTCCGCGAGCGCGCCGCGGCGCCCGACGGCGTGGTCGCGACGAGCCCCGACGCGCAGCTGAAGAAGACCGGCTACTACAACGAGATCATGCGCCGGCTCGACGCGCACCACGTGCTCTACGGCATCGTGCGCGAGCAGGGCGCGGCGCTCGGGCAGCTCTCGCTCTACCGGCCGCAGGACGCGCCCGCGTTCGGCACGCGCGAGCGAAGCGACCTCGCGAGCGTGATGCACTACATCTCGCACGGCATCGCGATCGGCAACACCGCCGACGCGAGCGAGCTCCAGTTGCGCGATTCCGACGACGAGGCGCTGCTGGTGCTCGATCGCGGCGGGCGCATCCGCCACGCCTCGGAGAAGGCGCGCCGCCTGCTGCTCCTCGCCACCACCTCCGAGATCAATCCCGCGACGCTCAAGGCGGCGGCGAGCGATCGGGCGGCCGAGCCCCTGCGCCTGCTCTGCGGGCGGCTGGAAGCGGTGGCGCGCGGGGAGGAATCGCCGCCGCCCGCGATGGCGCTCGATACGCGCTGGGGACGCCACGTGCTGCGCGCGTACTGGCTCGACGACGATCCCGGCTCGCCGCAGGCGCTGGTGGGCGTGCGCGTGCAGCGCCAGGAGCCGATGATCCTGCGCTTCGTCGAGGCGATGGGCCGCTTGCCGCTCTCGCCGCAGCAGCGCGAGATCGCCCTCATGATCGCGCAGGGCCGCAGCAACCAGGAAATCGCCGAGGACCTCGGCGTCTCCGGAAACACCGTGGCCTACCACATCAAGCAGCTCTTCCTGAAGCTCGACGTGCACGACCGCGCGGGCGCCGTGGAGCGCATCGCCGCGGGCTCCGAGCTGCACGGCTAGCCGAACAAGGCGAACGGGCGCGCGGCGACGCGCTCGATGCGCGCCGGATCCCAGCGGCGGGCGGCCTCGGCGAGCAGCTCGCGCGCGTTGGTGGCGGCGGGCACCTCCTGGCCGAGGAAGGCGAGCGCCGCGGGAAGCGCGGCCGCGGCCGACTGCAGGTCCAGCGCGGGCGCGAGGCTCTGCTTCGAGAGCTTCTCGCCTCGCGCATCGACCGCGATGGGGAAATGCAGGTAGCGCGGCGTCGCGTGGCCGAGCGCGCGCTGCAGGAGGATCTGCCGCGGCGTCGAGGCGAGGAGGTCCGCGCCGCGCACGACGTCCGTGATGCCCTGTTCGGCATCGTCCACGACCACCGCCAGCTGGTAGGCGTGCAGGCCGTCGCGGCGCTCGAGCACGAAGTCGCCCACCTCGCGCGCCACGTCCTGCTCGATGCACCCCTGCAGGCGATCCTCGAACGCGACGATCCCCGGCGGCACGCGCAAGCGCAGCGCGCCCGGCACCTCGGAGGCGAGGCCGAGATCGCGGCAGGTGCCGGGATAGACGACGCCCTCGATGCCGCGCAATGCCGAATCGGCGATCTCGCGGCGCGTGCAGCGGCAGCGGTAGATCTCGCCCGCCGCGCGCAACGTCGCGAGCGCTTGGTCGTAGATCGCGCCCCGCTCCGATTGGCGCAGCACCGGGCCGTCCCACTCCAGCGCGCACGCTTCGAGCACTCGCAGGATCGCATCGGCCGCGCCCGGGACGGTGCGCGGTGCGTCGACATCCTCGATGCGTACCGACCAGCGGCCGCCCACCGCGCGCGCATCGAGCCAGCTCGCGACGGCGGCGACGAGGGATCCGAAGTGCAACGGCCCGCTGGGTGATGGCGCGAAGCGGCCGTGGTACGTGCGCGCCGGACCCTCCGACGATGCGCCGCTTGCCGGAGGTGTCAGCACCATGCGCGAGCGGCGCGGGTCATAGGACAGTCGTCGATGAAGGCGATGGGTAAGCGCTGGCTCACGTATCAAATCCCCCGGAAATCCACTTCATCGTAACCTTGGCCCCGCAGCCGCCCCCTCCCCACAACCAACAAAAGGAGCCCTCCCATGAGCAATCCCGGCCTCACCAACACGCTCGCCCTCGTCGGCCGCATCCTGGTCGCCCTGATCTTCGTGATCTCCGGTTTCGGCAAGATCGGCGGCTTCGAAGGCGTCGCCGGCTACATCGGCTCGAAGGGCCTGCCGATGCCGCAGGTGCTCGCCGCGCTCACCATCGTCCTCGAGCTGGGCGGCGGGATCCTGCTCGTGCTCGGCTGGAAGACGCGATTGATCGCGCT
>JAICTR010000088.1 GCA_025936275.1 Burkholderiales bacterium | reverse complement strand
GATGCGCTTGCCGGCGAGCTCGAGCTGCGCTTCCGCGCCGTGGTACTGGAGCTGGCCGCCGCTCTTGCGCGACTGGAAATGCATCGCCTGCGCGTCGCCGAGGTTGTTGCCGTGGATGGCGTGCACCGGGAGGCCCGCGGCGAGGGCCGGCTTCACCGTCTGCGCGCCGATGAGGTCGCCGCAGTGGATCACGGCCTCGGCGCCCAACGCCTTCGCCTCCTGCACCGCCCGGGCGAGCGGATCGGCGCGGTCGTGGCTGTCGGAGACGATGCAGACTTTCATGGAGGGATTATCCGTGCCGCGGGGAGCGCGAGGCAAACGAGCGCGCTTATCGGCGCATCAACGCTCTTTCTGACCCGCGCGCGGCCCGCGTGCTAGCGTAGCGCGAAGGAGGAATTCGATGCCGGCACTCACCCCACCCCATGGCGGCGGGGCGCTCCGCCCGCTGCGAGCCGAGGGCGCGCGCGCCGAGGAAGCGCGCCGCCGCGCGCAATCGCTTCCGAAGCTTACGGTCACGTCGCGCGAGAAAGGCGACCTGGTGATGCTCGGCCTCGGCGGCTTCACGCCGCTCGAGGGCTTCATGACGCACGCCGACTGGCAGGGCGTGTGCGACGGCATGCGCACCGCGTCGGGCACCTTCTGGCCGATCCCGATCACGCTCTCGACCGATGCCGCGACGGCGGAGTCCATCGCGGTGGGCGCCGAGGTTGCGCTCCTGGATCCCGACGACGGCTCGCTCCTCGCGACGATGAAGGTCACGGAGAAGTACCGCATCGACAAGGCGCACGAGTGCATGTCGGTCTTCAGGACCACCGACGCCGCGCATCCGGGCGTGAAGATGGTGATGCAGCAGGGCGAGGTGAACCTCGCGGGCCCCGTCGCCGTGCTTTCCGACGGCGGCTTCAAGGCGCAGTACGGCGCGCTCTTCAAGACGCCCGCCGAGACGCGCGCCGAGTTCGAGCGCCTCGGATGGACGCGCGTCGCCGCGTTTCAGACGCGCAATCCCATGCACCGCTCGCACGAGTACCTCGCGAAGGTCGCGATCGAGGTGTGCGACGGCGTGCTGGTGCATTCGCTGCTGGGGAAATTGAAGCCCGGCGACATTCCGGCGGAAGTGCGCACGCGCGCGATCGCGACTTTGATCGAGCGCTACTTCAAGGCGGGCACGGTGCTCCAGGCGGGCTATCCGCTCGACATGCGCTACGCGGGTCCGCGCGAGGCGCTGCTGCACGCCGTGTTCCGCCAGAACTATGGCTGCGCTTATCTCATCGTCGGACGCGACCACGCGGGCGTCGGCAGCTACTACGGGCCGTTCGACTCGCACCGCATCTTCGACGAGATTCCCGCGGGCGCGCTCGCGATCCAGCCGCTGAAGATCGACTGGACCTTCTGGTGCTACAAGTGCGGCGGCATGGCTTCGGCGCGCACCTGCCCGCACGATGACGCCGACCGCCTGCTGGTCTCGGGCACCAAGCTTCGCAAGTGGCTCTCCGAAGGCGATCCGGTGCCGGCCGAGTTCAGCCGGCCCGAAGTGCTCGCCATCCTGCGCGAGTACTACGCGGGCCTCGAGGAAAGCGAGAAGGTCGAGGTGAAGCTCACGGGCCATTCGGCCCGCTAGGCCGGGGAGAGGGACGCTTCAGGTCGAGCGCGCGTTTTCTTCTTCGGGAATGTCGAACTGGTCGCGCAGGAAGCGCAGGTAATCGCGCAGCTGCTCGAGGCAGCCCTGGACGTCGCGCGCATCGCCGGTCCAGCCGGGGATTTCCCAGTTGCAGCCGTTCTCGCGGCGTCGTCGCCATGCGACGGGAAGCGGCTCGACGCGCGCGCAATCGCCCATCTTCGCGAGCTTTGCGCGGATCAGCGTATCCAACACGCGCTTGTTGATGGTGGCTCGGGACATGGCACCTCTCGTTTCGGCTCATGGATGCCCATACGACCGCGAGTGACCGCTCGCCCTTTGTGGGACGGTCCGGTTGGATGCGTGCGCGTTACGCCGCCATCGCACGTCGGAGATCGCGTCCATGGGGGTCCCGCCTAATCCGACAGGCAGGGAGGTATCCGCGGGCCGACAAGCGAATCAGCGCGCGGGCGACTCGCGTGCGGGAATGCGGCCGGGACGATCCGCGCGCGCCGCTTCGTACACTGGTCGCATGGAGACACGACGCGATCTGCGCGGGCCGCGCTGCGGGCTTTGCCTCACGTGCGCGAACCTCGCTCCGCCCGGGTTGCACAAGCCCGATCGCCGCCGCGCCATGGAATGCCTCGCCGGCAGCGAGCCGCGCGGCGCGCTCTTCGAATGCCCGTCGTACGTGCGCGTCTTCACCCGCGCGCCGGACGTGCCCGCCCGCTACGGCAACCGCAACGCGCGCGGATCGTCGCAGCGTTCGTAGGAGCCGGCCGACAGACCGCTCGGCGCACGCGGACGAGAATCGAGCGATGTCCGCGGCCGTTTCCGCTTCCATCATCCCGTTTCCCCGTGCGCCGGTCTTCCACGGCGACGAGGCGATGTCGATGGCGGCGCTCTGCCGCTTCATCGGTGTGGGCCTCGCGACGGGCGAGGCGGCGATCGCGATCGCCACGCCCGAGCACCTCGCGGTCCTCCAGGCCCATCTCGCGAAACGCGGCATCGACCTCGCGATGGCGCGGCACGAGCAACGCTATTTTCCGCTCCCGGCCGAGCGTATCCTCCGCGATTTCATGGAGGACGGATGGCCGGACGGGGAGCGCTTCGAGCGCGTGATCGTCACGCTCGTCGAGCAAGCAGGCCAAGGCCGCCGCTCCGTGCGCGCCTTCAGCCAGATGCCGGCGTTGCTGCGGTCGCGTGGCAACACGGCCGCGGCGGTCCGCCTCGAGCGCCTCTGGAACCAGCTCTGCAAGCGCGAGCGCGTCCTCCTCGTTTGATCGCGATGGCGCGCACCCTGCTGCGCGCCGCGGCGCTGCTCCTTACCGCGCTGCCCGTTTTCTCGAGCGCCGCTCCCGCCGACCTCCCCGACACGCTCGAGCAGCGCCTCACCGCGTGCGCCGCGTGCCATGGCAAGAAAGGCGAGGGCATCCGCGGCAACGAATTCTTCCCCGCGATCGCGGGCAAGCCCGCGGGATATCTCTACGCGCAGCTCGCGAATTTCCGCGACCGCCGCCGCCACTCCGCGACCATGAACTACATCGTCGCGTACCTTTCCGATGCGTACCTGCACGAGATCGCCGAGCACTACGCGAAGCTCGCACCGCCGCCCGCGCCGCCGCCCCCGCTCGCCGATCGCGCGCTCCTCGCTCGCGGAGAAGCGCTCGTCACGCACGGCGATCGCACGCGCGACATTCCGGCGTGCGTCGAATGCCACGGCAAGGGACTCGGAGGGATGGAGCCCGCGGTGCCGGGATTGCTCGGGCTCGATCCGCGCTACGTCGCCTCGCAGATGGGCGCATGGCGTAGCGGCCTGCGGCACGCGAAGGAACCCGACTGCATGGCGAACGTCGCCTCGCTCCTCGCGCCGGGCGACATCTCCGCGATCGCGGCGTGGCTCGCGACGCGCGCTTCGGGCGAGCGCGTGCCGCCGCTCGCGGCCGGCGCGTTGAAGCCGCCGGTGCGCTGCGGAAGCATCGAGTCGCCCGACGTGCCGCCTCCGCCGCCCGCGCCGCCCGCCTCGCGCGGCGAGTATCTCGTCGTCGCGGGCGGCTGCTACGCATGCCACACCGTTCCCGGCGGCGCGCCGTTCGCGGGCGGTCGTGCGATTCCCACGCCGTTCGGCACGATCTACAGCACCAACCTCACTCCCGATGCGGCGACCGGGCTCGGCCAATGGAGCGCCGACGATTTCCGCCGCGCGCTGCACGAAGGCATCGGCCGCGGCGGCGAGTATCTCTATCCCGCGTTCCCGTACACCAATTACACGAAGGTGACGCGCGCCGATTCCGATGCGATGTTCGAGTACCTGAAGAGCCTCGCGCCGGTGAAGCGCGAGAACCGCGCGCCGGAGATGCGCTTTCCCTACGATCGCCGGCCGCTGCTCGCCGGATGGCGCGCGCTGTATTTCACGAAGGGCGAGTATCGCGAGGATCCGAAGCGCTCGGCGCAGTGGAATCGCGGCGCTTATCTCGTGCAGGGCCTCGGGCATTGCAGCGCGTGCCACTCCGCGCGCAACGCGTGGGGCGGGGTGAAGGAAGAGCCCGAAGTCGGCGGCGGATTGATTCCGATGCTCAACTGGTACGCGCCGTCGCTCACCGCGAGCCGCGAGACCGGCCTCGGCGACTGGCGGCTCGAGGACATCGCGTCGCTGCTTTCCACCGGCGTCGCTCCGCGCGGCGCGGTGTTCGGTCCGATGGCCGAAGTGGTGAAGGAGAGCCTGCAGCGGCTTACGCGCGAGGACATCGAGGCGATCGCGGTCTACCTCAAGTCGCAGCGCGAGAAAACGTCGGAACCGACCGGCGACGGCATTCCCGACGCGCGCCTCGCGCCGATCCTCGCCGGCGGCAAGCGCATCTATCGCGACCACTGCGCCGGCTGCCACGGCGACGACGGCCGTGGCAAGGGCCTCGCCTATCCGCCGCTCGCCGACAACGAGGCGATCCTCATGGCGAATCCGGTGAACGCCGTGCGCATGACGCTGAACGGCGGCTTCCCGCCGAGCACCGCGGGCAATCCGCGCCCTTACGGCATGCCGCCCTTCGCGCACGTGCTGCGCGACGACGAGGTCGCGGCGGTGGTGACGTACATCCGCAGGTCGTGGGGGAACGGCGCGAGCGCGGTGTCGCCGCTCGCCGTTGCGGCGGCACGCGGCGTGCCGCTGGATTGAGCGTTGCCGCGGCGCCCGATGTCGTCGGCTCCGTCGAGGGCCCGCGGACGGCTGCGGATTGATTGATTTCGTCAAGGATTATCCTTTGACGAAATCGAATAACTCGAAAGGGTCTGCCGGTGCACCTCCGCGCTTGCCTCGCCGCCCTCCTGCTCTGCGCCTGCGGGATGCACCCCGCCCCCGTGCCGCCTGAGCGGCTGCCGACCTACGAGCCGCTCAAGGGAGCGCCGCCCAAGATCGCGCTGGTGCTGGGCTCCGGCGGGCCGCGCGGTTTCGCGCACATCGGTGTGCTGAAGGTGCTCGAGGAAGCGGGCATCCATCCCGACCTCATCGTGGGATCGAGCGTGGGCGCCATGGTGGGCGTGCTCTACGCGGCGGGCTACGACGCGCGAAGCCTCCAGCACATGGCCGAGGACCTGGACATCGCGCGCTTCCTCGAGCTGCGCGAGCTGGTCCGCAAGCCCGCCACCGGCGCGCCGATCCAGGCGTTCGTGAACGAGAAGGTGCACCACCGCACGCTGGAAGCGCTGCGCATGCCGGTGGGTGTGGCGGTGACGCGGCTTTCGGACCACAAGCTCGTGATCTTCGATCGCGGCGATGCGGGTCTCGCGGTGCGCGCCTCGGCGGCCGATCCCGACAACTTCGCGCCGGTGCGCATCGGCGACGACTCCTATGCCGATGGCGACGAGCTCTCGCCGGTGCCGATCCGCGCCGCGCGCGCGATGGGCGCGCGCTTCGTGATCGCGGTCGACGTCTCCGCGTACGCCGAGACGACGCCGCAAGGCGTGCCGCGGAAATGGATCGACAAGGATGCGCGCCGCGCGCGCCAGATCCGCGCGGAGGCGCCATTCGCGGACGTGATGCTGCATCCGGACATCGGCTACTACGCGGGCTACGACCAGAAGTACCGCAAGCGCGTGATGTCGGTGGCCGAGGCCTATACGCGCAAGAAGCTGCCCGAGATCCGCGCCGCGCTCGCCGCTAGCGCCGGTGCACGCCCTCGATGACCGCGCGATAGAGGATGCTCGAGCGCGAGCCGCTGCGGCAGAAGGCGAGGATCGGGCGCGGCAAGGTCTCCATCAGCTCCGCGAAGCGCGCCACGTCCTCCATGCGGATCTGCGCGGGATTCACCGGCTGGCGCTCGTAGCGCAGGTTCGCTTCCGCCGCCGCGGCGCGCAGCTCCGCTTCCGGCGGCTGGCCGGGCTCGTGCTCCTGCCGGTTGTTGATGACGCTCTTGAATCCCTGCGCCGCGAGAGCGCGTACCTGGTCGGGAGAAAGCTGTGGCGCCACCGCGAAGTCCGCGGCGAGCCAGTTGATCGGGGTGCTCATCGTCAATCCACCAGTCGATAGGAAGCGTGGCATGCGACGCACTGCGCGGTGAGCACGCCGAGCGCGGCGATCGCGGGACGCGGATCGTTGGTCGCGCCGGCGTTCGTCGCCTCCACCGCGAAGCGGCTCGCCGCCCTGTGCATCGCGACGCCCGCCTGCTGCATGCCGGGCGGCATCAACGGGCCGACTTCCTGCGCGCCGTGCATCGCGAGGGACGAGAGCCCGAGCTGGTGCTCGGCGAGCTCCGCCGCGGCGTCGTAAGCGCCGCGTCCGATCGCCTGCTGGATCTCGCCCAGGATCGCGAGGTGCTCGCGCATGTGGGCGAGCGTCTGGAGGCGAAGCTCGGGCGGGAAGCGCACCGCCTGCCGGGTATCGGTCGCCGACATGTCGTGCGCGCCGTGCAGGTGCGCCGGCGTCGCCTGGTGCGCATGGTCCGCGCACGCCGCGGCCACGAGCATCGGCGCAAGAAAGATGTATCGCATGCCGTCACTATACAGCCGCATCTTGCGGACTTTTCCGCACCGGCTTGCGCTGCTCTTCCGTAGTGCGCGTATGCAATGGCGCACTACCTTGGTAGCGCGGAACCCGGTTCCGCGTTCACCCAGGAGAACGCCATGTCCCATGCCACCGATGCCCCGTTCGATTCTCCCGCGTCGCAGCCCGCGCTCGTGCGCGCCATCGTCCCCGTGCTCGTCGCCGCGGGCGCCGTGTCGCTCGCGCTCGCCGTCGTGCAGGCGCAGCCCGCGGATGCGCCCGCCGCACCGGCAGCGCCCGTCGCGTCGCAGCAGGCAACGCCGTACAGCGAGATGCACGAGCGCGTGCAGAACGGGCCTGGCGCGGCCGAGCCGCTGCCGCCCACCTTCTAGGGGCGGGCCGGCGCGGCGAAAACTGCGCACTGGTTCACAGCGCCGCGGGGGGATGCCGGAGTAGCGTTCGCGAATCGGATCCGAGGAGAGTCCTCATGGCTTCGATCGCCGCGTCCGCTCCCCACCGCTCGCCCGCCGCAGACCTGCTGCGCCTGGCGGTTCCCATCGTGCTCATCGCCGCCGCGGGCGCCGGCACGCTCTGGATCGATCGCGCGAGCGCGTTCGATTCGTCGCCCGCGACCGCCTCGTTCGACGTGGAGTAGCGGGGACCCTCACCCCGCCCTCTCCCAAGGGAGAGGGAGGCTTCAGGTTTTCGGATTCAGCTCCGAGGGCAGCACCACGTTCGATTCGTAGAGGGCGCCGCCGGAATCGGCGAGGCGCCGCTGGCCGGCGGCCGAATCGCCTTCCTGCCGCTCGCGCCGCCGCTGCATCACGACCGGCATCCCGGACTTCGCCTGCTGGCGCGCGCGGTCGAGCGCCTGCTCCATCGGCTTCGAATAGGGAATGCGATAGAGGCGCGTGCGCGCGGCCTGCGTCCACACCTCGATGCCGGCCTTGTGCATGCGCTCGATCACCACCTGGTGCCCCAGGTAGACGAACTTCGGCGGCAGCTCGGCCGCCACCGCGTAGCCCAGGCCCGCGTCGTACATCCGCGCCGACGCCACCGCGACCGCGAGCGAGAGCGGGATCATCGCCCAGCGCAGCAGGTAGCTCTTGTTGCTGTGGATGAACACCCAGCTGCCGAAGCCGGCGATGAGGATGAGGCCGAGCCCGAGCGGCCAGTACGAGTCGAACAACATCAGCGTCGGGCGAACTTGGGGACAGTCGGAATGAAAGGCACGTCGGCCTCCTTGTCGACGGCGACCTCGCCGGTGTCGCCGATGCGGAACTGGAACGCGGTCTTCTGCTCGCCCATGTGCGTGAGCGGGATCTCGGCGACCGCGACTTCGACCACGCGGGGATTCAACTTCACGAGGCGCACGATGGCGGTGAAGGGAAGGCGGCGCGGCGCGGGGTCGCGCGGCAGGCCGTCGGCGTGGTACACGTGCACGTTCGCGACGTAGGTGCCGGGCACGATCGCGCGCAGCGTGATCGTCTCCTTGTGCTCTTGGATGCGCGCCATGCCCCCGTCGGCGCGCCGGTACATGCCGTTGGTGCCGATGTCGTCGTGGTCGAGCACCGCGTGCTCCACCTCGCGGCGGCGGAAGTTCACCATCTTCTCGTCGGGCAGCATCAGGTGCAGGTCGATGTCGTCGTAGCTCGCCTCGGGCCACTCGAGCGTCAGCATGTACTCGGCCTTGGTCTGCACGCCCGGCTTCGTGTCGCCCGGCTTGATGAGCGCATAGGCGGTGAGGAACAGGAACGCGTAGACGGCGATCATCGCCATCAGCATGTCCTGGAACGAGAGCGCGAACCCGTAGGGCCGCGTGCGCCGCCTCATCGCGGAAGCAGGTAGTCCAGGTTCACGAGCTGCGCCTTCACGAGCATGCTGCACACGAGCCCGACGGCGGTGGTGACGCAGATCGTGGCAAGTCCCGGCGCGGCGCGCTGCATCACTTCCTGCGCCGCCATGCTGCCGGTGAAGGCGTCGTTCAGCATGATGAGGAAGCCCAGCACCGTGCCGGTCATGCCGAGTCCCATCAGCACGTCGCTCACGAACCAGCAGGCGTCGGCGTGGGGCAGCAGCTCACGGATGCCGTCGCCGCGCACCCGCTCGGCGCGCCGCGTGATCCAGCCGATGAAACCCGTCGCGAGCAGCAGCGCGGCGAGGCAGACGATGCTCAGCTTCGTGACGTCCACCGACCAGAGCTTCGCCGCCATGCCGGTGGAGAAGAGCGCGACGAGGCCGGCCGCCTCCGCGACCGCGAGGAACCACCAACGCAGCATGACCATGGCAAACCTCCTCGCCCGTGCTACGAGGAAGATGGCGCCGGATGATTGCCGCGATGCGCGCCGCGCGCCGCGAAGCATTGGGTGAAGTGGAGCACGGGACGCCGCGTCCTACGCGGCGTGCGTCTTCCCCCCGACGCGAGCGCCGCCGCCGTTCCTACCGGCAGACCAGCACCGGCACCTTCGAGTGCGTGAGGACCTTCGTCGTCTCGCTGCCGATGAGGAAGCCGGCGATGCCGCGGCGCCCGTGGGAAGCCATCACCACGACGTCGCACCGGCGGTCCTTGGCCGCGTCGATGATC
>JAICTR010000086.1 GCA_025936275.1 Burkholderiales bacterium | reverse complement strand
TCCCTGACCTTGGCTTCAGGGCAGCAGGATGGAGGAGCGCGCGGGCGCCTCGCCGTCGCCGTAGATGCGTGCGAGGAAGTCGGAGAGCGCGCGGATCTCCTCCGCGCACACCGCGTGCGCCATCGGCCACGTGTGCCATTCGATCTCGTAGCCGCGGCGCTTCAATGCCGCGGCCGATGCCTCGGCGAGCGCGAGCGGCACGATGGGATCGTCGCTGCCGTGCGCCATGAAGATCGGCGTCGCGCGATTGGCGGCGGAGGCCTCCGCGTCGAGCGACTCCTCGAGCGCGAGGTAGGTGGAGAGCGCCGCGATGCCGCCCAGGCGGTTGGCGTGCCGCAGCCCCGCCTGCAGCGCGATCGCTCCGCCCTGCGAGAACCCGGCGAGCACGATGTTCGCCGACTCGATGCCCCGGTCGCGCTCGCGCGCGATGAGCCGCTCGACCTCGGCCTGCGATTCGCGGATGCCTTCTTCGTCGGGCAGGCGCGCGATGTCGTTCATCGCGATGTCGTACCACGCGCGCATCAGGAAGCCGTTGTTGATGGTGACCGGCCGCTCGGGCGCGTGGGGAAAGATGAAGCGCAGCTGCAGCGTCTCGGGCAGCGGCAGCTCACGCACGATCGGCACGAAGTCCCAGCCGTCCGCGCCGAGGCCGTGCAGCCAGATGACGGTGCCGGCGGGCTCGGCGCCGGTCGCGAGCTCGACATGGGGCAGCAGGTCCAATCTCAGCTCCTCGGGGGGCGGATCGCGGATTTCGGGCGGAACGCCTTCACCACTTCCTCGCGCGTCTCGAGGTAGGGGCCGCCGATGAGGTCGATGCAGTACGGCACCGCGGCGAAGATGCCCGCGACGAGCGCCTTGCCGTCCGCGTTCTTGAGGCCCTCGAGCGTCTCGCGGATCGACTTCGGCTGCCCGGGCAGGTTGAGGATCAACGCGCGCCCGCGCACCACCGCGACCTGCCGCGAGAGGATCGCGGTCGGCACGAACTCGAGGCTGATGCGCCGCATCTGCTCGCCGAAGCCGGGCATCACGCGATCGGCCACCGCGAGCGTCGCCTCGGGCGTCACGTCGCGCGGCGCGGGGCCGGTGCCGCCGGTGGTGATCACGAGGTCGCAGCGTTGCGCGTCCACGAGCTCGCGGAGCGCCGCCTCGATCACCGGCTGCTCGTCGGGAATCAGCCGCCGCTCGAACGCGATGGGATTGAAGAGCGCCGACGCGAGCCATTGCTCCAGCGCGGGAATGCCCTCGTCGCGATAGACGCCCTGCGAGGCGCGGTCGCTCGTCGCGACCAGGCCGATGCGCACCGGATCGTATGCCGCGCCGCTCATGGCTCGCGCCTCGCATGGTCCTGCACGATCGCGGAGAGCGCGTGGAAGAGCTCGCGGAAGCGCCGCGGCGCGCGCGCGGCGCGCTTCTCCTCGCGCGCCTCCTCCACCATCGTGCGAAGGCGGTCCGGATCGGCCTCGGGAAATTCCTTCATGAAGCGCTCGAGCGCCGTGCCGTCGTCGAGGAGCTCCTGGCGCCAGCGCTCGGCGACGTGGAAGAGCGCCGTCTGGCGCCGCGAGGGCGCCTTCATCGCCGCGAGCTGCTCGGCGATCGGCGCCGCGTCGATGTCGCGCATCAGCCGCCCGATGTACTGCATCTGGCGGCGGCGCGCCTCGTGGCGCGTGAAGCGCCGCGCATCCTCCACCGCCTCGCGCAGCGACTCCGGCATGCGGATGCGCGCGAGCTCGTCCGCGGAGAGCGCCACCAGCTGCGAGCCCACGTCCTGCAGCGCATGCATCTGCTTCTTGCGCCGGGTCTTGCTGATAAAATCGTCTTCTTCCATTCGTCGTCCGTGGCGTCGCGCCGCGTGAGTTTACCGCGCCCGCCGCTGGCCCACGGGCTTCGCCCACCGGGGGAACGTGCCATGCCGGATCATCCGATCGCCTCCAACGCGCTGCCCCTCACCCGCGATTCGATGGCCGATGTCGCGCGCCGCGCGCTCGAGGTCGCGCGCGCGCGCGGCGCGAGCGATGCCGAGGTCGAGGTCTCAGCGGCCATCGGCCAGTCGGTGACCGTGCGCCGCGGCGAGGTCGAGACCGTCGAGTACAACCGCGACAAGGGCCTCGGCATCACGGTCTATCTCGGCAAGCGGCGCGGCAACGCGAGCACTTCCGACCTCTCGCCGGAAGCCGTCGAGCGCACCGTGGAGGCGGCGTGCGCCATCGCCCGCCACACGGCGGAGGACGACGCGGCCGGCTTGCCCGACGCCGAGCGCCTCTATCGCGGCGAGCCGCCGGACCTCGACCTTTTCCATCCGTGGGGCCTTACCGTGGAGGAGGCGATCGCGATCGCGCGGCGCTCCGAAGCCGCGGCGCTCGCCGTGGACAAGCGCATCACCAATTCCGAGGGCGCGACGGCCTCGAGCTACGACTCCGACTTCATCCTCGCCAACAGCGCGGGATTCCTCGGCGGATTCGCGAGCTCCAAGGCGAGCGTCGGCTGCGGCGTGGTGGCGGAGGACGCGGGCGGCATGCAGCGCGATTACTGGTTCACGAGCGAGCGCAATCCCGCGCGGCTGGAATCGGCCGAATCGGTCGGGCGCACCGCGGGCGAGCGCGCGGTGCGCCGCCTCGGCGGACGGCGCGTGCCGACGGGCGAGGCGGCGGTGCTCTTCGAGGCCCATGTGGCCGGAACGCTGCTGGGTCATTTCGTCTCCGCGGCGAGCGGCGCGAGCCTCTATCGCCGCTCGTCCTTCCTGCTGGACCGCCTCGGCACGCCGGTGTTCTCGCCCGCCGTGGAAATCCTCGAGGACCCGTTCCAGCCGGGCGGCATGGCGAGCGGCTATTTCGATGCCGAGGGGGTCGCCACCGCCAAGCGGCGCATCGTCGAAGGCGGCGTGCTCAACGGCTGGTTCCTCTCCAGCTACTCGGCGCGCAAGCTCGGGCTCGCGACCACCGGCAATGCGGGCGGCAACCACAACCTGGTGGTGAAATCCGGCGAGCATGACCTCGCGGGACTCGCGCGGCTCATGGGCCGCGGGCTGCTGGTCACCGAGATGATGGGGCAGGGCGTGAATCCCGTGACCGGCGATTACTCGCGCGGCGCGGCCGGCTTCTGGGTCGAGGGCGGCGAGATCCGCTTCCCGGTCGAGGAAGTGACCATCGCCGGGAACCTGCTCGACATGTTCCGCGGCATCGTCGCCGTGGGGCGCGACGTGCTGGTGCGCGGCTCGAAGGAAACCGGCTCGATCCTCGTCGAGCGCATGACCATCGCGGGCGACTGAGCCGCTCCTTGCCGCTCGCCGCGGTTCTCGCTTAGGCTTCACCTTCCCGCGCATCCGCGGGCCGATTCCCAGGACGAAGACCACAACGAGAGGAGCGATCATGGAGCGCAGGAAGTTCCTGAAGACCGCCGGGGCGGGGCTCGCCGCCGGCGCGGTGACGATGCCCACGCTGAGCCGCGCGCAGCAGGCGGCCCTTCCCGAGGTCAAGTGGCGGCTCGCCTCGAGCTTCCCGCGCTCGCTCGACACGATCTTCGGCGCGGCCGAAGTGATGTCGAAGCGCGTCGCGGCGGCGACCGGCGGCAAGTTCCAGATCCAGGTGTTCGCGGGCGGGGAGATCGTGCCGGCGCTGGGCGTGGTGGACGCGGTGCAGAACGGCACGGTGCAGGCCGCGCACACCGCGCCGTACTACTTCTGGGGCAAGGACCCGGCGTTCGCGCTCGATTGCGCGATTCCGTTCAGCCTGAACGTGCGCCAGACCAACGCCTGGCAGCTCTTCGGCGGCGGGCTCGAGCTGTTCCGCGAGTTCTACAAGACGTACAACATCCACCAGGTGCCGTGCGGCAATACCGGCGCGCAGATGGGCGGCTGGTTCAGGAAGGAGATCAAGAGCCTCAACGATCTCAAGGGCATCAAGATGCGCATCGGCGGCATGGCCGGCAAGATCATGGAGAAGCTCGGCGTCGTGCCGCAGCTCATCGCCGGCGGCGACATCTATCCGGCGCTGGAGAAGGGCACCATCGACGCGGCGGAGTGGGTGGGTCCGTACGACGACGAGAAGCTCGGCTTCAACAAGATCGCCAAGTACTACTACTACCCCGGCTGGTGGGAAGGCGGGCCGCAGCTCGACGGCTTCTTCAACATCAACGAATGGAACAAGCTGCCGCCGGAATACCAGAACATCGTCGAGGCGGCGTGCTGGGAGGCCAACACCTGGATGGTCGCGAAGTACGACGCGGTGAACCCCGCGGCATTGAAGCGCCTGGTGGGCGGCGGCACGCAGCTGCGCCGTTTCTCGAACGAGATGATGGTCGCGGCGTACAAGGCCTCGCTCGAGGTCTACAAGGAGCTCGAGCAGAAGAGCCCGGCGTTCAAGAAGATCTACGCCAGCATGGTGAAGTTCCGCGACGACGAGCTGCTGTGGTTCCAGGTCTCGGAGAAGGCCTTCGACGACTTCATGCACGGCATCCACCGCATCAAGTGACGACGTCGACGCCGCGTTCGCGCGGCGGAGATGTCGTCATCCTCGAGTCATCGGGGATCCAGCGGGGATTCCCGCCTGCGCGGGAATGACGGAAAAAGCCCGCGCTTCGGCGCGGGCTTTTTCACTTCCCGCCGAGCTGCTTCAGGAGCTCGTCGGTTTGCGGGTCGCCCGAGGATGGCGGCGGTGCCGCGCCGCCCGGCTCCTTCGTCGCGCCCTGGGGCGTGGCGCCGCGCAGCTGCTGCATGATGTCGTTCGGTCCCTCCAGCGGCTGGTCCGGCGGCAGCACGATGTTCACCTTGTTGATGTCGATCACCGGCTGCCCCGCCTTGTACACCAGCGACATCTGCGGGAAGGTGATGAGGAGCGCCACCATCACGAGCTGGATCAGCACGAACGGAATCGCGCCCCAGTAGATCTGCGCGGTGGAGATGCCCGCGATCCGCTTGCCCGTGACCTTGTCGGTGTGCTCGTGCGCCGGCGCGACGCTCCTCAGGTAGAAGAGCGCGAAGCCGAACGGCGGGTGCAGGAACGAGGTCTGCAGGTTCACGCCGAGCAGCACGCCGAACCAGATGAGGTCGATGCCGAGCTTGTCCGCCGCGGGTCCGAGGAGCGGGATCACGATGAACGAGAGCTCGAAGAAATCGAGGAAGAACGCGAGCACGAAGACCACCAGGTTCACGACGATCAGGAACCCGACCTGCCCGCCGGGAAGGCTGGTGAGGAGGTGCTCCACCCAGACGTGCCCGTTCACGCCGTAGAACGTGAGGCTGAAGACGCGCGCGCCGATGAGGATGAAGATCACGAAGGTGGAGAGCTTCGCGGTCGATTCCATCCCCTGGCGCAGGAGCTTCAGCGAAAGCCGCCGGCGCGCGAGCGCCATCACCAGCGCACCGGTGGCGCCCATCGCGCCGCCTTCGGTGGGCGTCGCCCAGCCGAGGAAGATGGTGCCCAGCACGAGGAAGATCAGCATCAGCGGCGGGATCAGCACGAACACCACCTGCTCCGCGAGCCGCGAGAGCATGCCGAGCCTGAAGATCTTGTTGAGGAGCGCCGCCGCGAACGCGACGAATGCGCCGAAGGCGGCCGCGACCACCAGGCGCTCGTCGAGCGCCGCCTCGGGATAGGTCGGCACGTAATAGAACCGGTCGAAGAGGACCGACGCCAACGTGGCGGCGGCCACGATCACCGCCACCGAGATCGTGCCGCTCGAACCGTCGGGCTCGCGCAGGCGCCGTGCCTCGAGGGGCAGCGCCGGCGCCCACGTCGGCTTGAAGACCGCGATGCCGAGCGCATACAAGGCGTAGAGGCCGGCCAGCGCGATGCCGGGAATGAAGGCGCCCGCGTACATGTCGCCCACCGAGCGGCCGAGCTGGTCCGCCATGATGATGAGCACCAGCGAGGGCGGGATGATCTGCGCGAGCGTGCCCGAGGCGGCGATGATGCCGGTCGCGAAGCGCCGGTCGTAGCCGTAGCGCATCATGATCGGCAGCGAGATGAGGCTCATCGAGATCACGGAGGCCGCCACCACGCCGGTCGTCGCCGCGAGGAGCGCGCCGACGAACACCACCGCGAAGGCGAGCCCGCCGCGCACCGGGCCGAAGAGCTGGCCGATGGTGTCCAGGAGGTCCTCGGCCATGCCGCTGCGCTCGAGGATGAGCCCCATGAACGTGAAGAACGGGACCGCGAGCAGCGTCTCGTTGCCCATGATGCCCCACAGGCGCTCGGGAAGCGCCTGGAAGAGCTCGGGCCGCAAGAGGCCCAGGTGGATCCCGACCAGCCCGAAGAAGATGCCGTTCGCCGCGAGCGCGAAGGCGGCGGGATAGCCCAGCAGCAGGAACACCGCGAGGCCGATGAACATGATCGGCGCCATGTTCGCGGCGATGAACTCCATCAGGATTTCTCCTCGGCGAGGCGGCGGATCTCCTCCGCGAGCTCCGCCTCGGCGGCATGCTCGCCGTGCCGCTCGACCGGATCCGGCCCCTTGCCGGCGAGGAACGCGATGCGCTTCACGAGCTCCGAGAGCGCCTGCAGGCCGAGGAGCGCGAAGCCGATCGGCACGAGGATGCGCGCCGGCCAGAAGAGCAGGCCCCCCGCGCTTCCGGAGATCTCGTGCTCGGTGAAGCTCCTCCAGAACCACGGAACGGAGAGCCAGAAGAAGATCGCGACCATCGGCATCAGGAAGAACACCGCGCCGAAGACGTCGATCCACGCCTGCGTGCGCGGCTTGAGGCGGCCCTGGATGATGTCGATGCGCACGTGGTCGTTGTGCAGCAGCGTCCACCCCGCGCACAGCATGAAGATCGCCGAGAAGAGGTACCACTGCAGCTCGAGCAGCGCGTTCGAGCTCCAGTCGAAGACCTTGCGCACGATGGCGTTGCCGGCGCTTTCGAGCGCCACGACCAGCACCAGCCAGTACACCCACCGGCCGACGTGCTCGTTCAACGCGTCGATCGAGCGCGCGATCCTGAGTAGCGTCTGCATGCGTCCTCCTCGGTCGCGGCGGGGAATAACGATGCCGCGCCTGTTGTTTTCCGTGCGGTGCGCCGATGTGCGAACCGATTATAGGCGAACAGGGAGGCAAGACATGCATTCGCGCCGCTCGATCATCGTGGGACTCGCCCTCGCGGCGGCGAACGCCGCTTGCGCCGCATGGGCGGTCGCTCCGGGCGCTCCGCTGCCGCCCATCGCCGCCGCGCGACTCGACGACGCCTCGGCGCGCCTGAGCCTCCAATCCCTGCGCGGCAACGTCGTGTACGTGGATTTCTGGGCCTCGTGGTGCGTGCCCTGCCGCCAATCGATGCCGCAGCTGGACGACCTCTACCGGAAGTACCGCGATCGCGGGCTGCGCGTGGTCGGCGTGAACAAGGACGTGGCGCCCGCCGATGCGCAGCGCTTCCTCAAGCGCGTGCACGTGACCTTCCCGCTGGTCTCCGATGGCGACGACGCGGTGGCCCGCGCCTTCGACGTGCAGGCGATGCCGAGCGGCTACCTCGTGGATCGCGCCGGCGTCGTGCGCTACGTGCATCGCGGCTTCACCGCGGAGACCGCGGCCGAGCTGCGCGGCGAGATCGAAGCGCTCCTCGGGGACAAGCGCTGATGCGCGCGCGCCTCGCGGCGCTCGCGCTCGTCGTCCTCGCCGCCGCCGGCTGCGCGCCGGTCGCGCCCTACCAGCGCGGCTACCTCGCGCGGCCCGACATGGCGATGGAGCCGGCGCAGGCGGGCACCGCCAAGGCGCTCGAGAAGGTCTATCCGGCGAAGGAGGCCGCGTTCGGCGGCGCGTCGGTGGGCGGGGGCGGCTGTGGCTGCAACTGAGGATCCGCGCGAAAGCGCGGCCGTCGTTCCCGCGTACGAGGAAACCCACCCGCGCCCCGGGCCGCTCGCCGCGCTCACGCAGGCGGCGTTGGCGCTGCCGATCCTCATCGCCTCGGCGCGCGCCGGCGCCGCGCAGGTGGGCGAGGTGGGCATCGCCGCGCTCGGCTACAAGGAGCGCGGGCTCATCAAGGTGACCGAGCCGGTGCTGTGGGGCAAGCTCGCCATCGACGACGTGTGGGAGTTCGAGGCGAGCGGCGCGCTCGACATCGTGACCGGCGCCTCGCCCGAGCTGGTGACGAACCTTTCCGGCACGCCGGTGCAAAGCGTCACGGGCGCCTCCATCAACGACCGGCGCCGCACCACCGAGGTGCGCGCGAAGCGCCGCTTCGGCGATTTCGCGCTCGCCGTCTCGCGCGCGGTCTCGAACGAGGAGGACTATCGCTCGCACGCCTATTCGGTGCAGGGCGAGGCGAACTTCGACGAGCGCCGCACCACCGTGGCGCTCGGCATCGGGCGCTCCAACGACCGCATCGGCTCCTCGATCGATCCCCTGCTCGACGAGCGGCGCACGACGCGCGAGTACCTGGCCGGTGTCACGCGCGTTCTCTCGCCGCTCGCGCTGGTGCAGAGCACCGTCACGCTCACGCGCGGGCGCGGGTGGTTCAACGATCCGTACAAGTCCACGCTCACGTTCTATCCGGACGAGAACCTGCCGGTGCTCTTTCCCGATCGCCGTCCTGACCATCGCAACGCGCTCGCCTGGCTCACGCGCTACCGCCAGCACTTTCCCGCGGCGAACGGCACGCTGCAGGCCGACTACCGCTACTTCCGCGACGATTGGGGCATTCGCGCGCACACGCTCGAGGTCGCCTGGCAGCAGGATTTGGGCGATCGCTGGTCGGTACGCCCCGCGCTTCGCTACTACACGCAATCGGCGGCGGACTTCTATGCGCCGGTGGTGCCGCGGCCGCGACCCGAGATCCTCTCCAGCGACCAGCGGCTCGCCGCGTTCGGCGGCGTGTCGCCGTCGCTGCGCGTGATCCTGCGGCTCGAGGGCGGCCTCACCGTCGAGGGCACCGCGGGGTACGTCTACGATGCACGCTCGCTGCGCCCCGGCGGCGGCAGCGACGCGTTCACCGCCCTGCGTGCGGTCTATGGAATCCTCGGCATTTCTCGCGCGTTCTAGGATCGTGGCGCGCGCGCCGCACCACTTCGCGTTCCGCGCGATGGCCTCGGTGAACGAGGTGCAGGTGCACGCCGCCGATGTCTCGAGCGCGCGCGCGCTCGCCGGGCTCGCCATCGCCGAGGTGCGCCGCATCGAGGCGAAGTACTCGCGTTATCGCGCCGAAAGCATCGTCTCGCGCATCAACGCCGCGGCCGGCGGCGCCCCGGTGGCGGTCGACGAGGAGACGGCGAAGCTCCTCGATTACG
>JAICTR010000216.1 GCA_025936275.1 Burkholderiales bacterium | reverse complement strand
GATCCTCTCCGTCGCGCCGGCGCTCGCGGCGTGGTCGATCGTGCCCTTCGCGCCCGGCTGGGTGATCTCCAACGCCGATGCCGCGATCCTCGTGATGCTTGCCATGACCTCGCTCGGCGTCTACGGCGTGATCATCGCCGGCTGGGCCTCGAACTCGAAGTACGCGTTCCTGGGTTCCATGCGCGCCGCGGCGCAGATGGTCGCCTACGAGCTCGCCATGGGCTTCGCCATCGTCGGCGCGCTGATGGCGGGCGGCAGCATGAACCTCACCGCGATCGTCGAGCGCCAGCACACCGACTTCGGCTTCCTCGGCTGGTTCTGGATCCCGCTCTTCCCGCTCTTCCTCGTGCACTACATCGCCGGGCTCGCGGAGACCAACCGCCACCCGTTCGACGTCGCCGAGGGCGAGAGCGAGATCGTGGCGGGCTTCCACGTCGAGTACTCGGGCATGGCGTTCGCCGTGTTCTTCCTCGCCGAGTACGCGAACATGATCCTCATCTCGGTGGTGTCGCCGATCCTCTTCTGGGGCGGATGGCTCTCGCCGCTCGACTTCCCGTTCGTTCGCGACGGGGCGGCCTGGTATTCGTGGCTCGCCGCCCCGAGCGTGCTGTGGCTCCTCGCGAAGACGGTGTTCCTCATGTTCGCGTTCCTCTGGATCCGCGCGACCTTCCCGCGCTATCGCTACGACCAGATCATGCGGCTGGGCTGGAAGGTGTTCATCCCGGTGACGCTGGTGTGGATCGCGGTGGTGGCGGTGGCGATGATGGAGCCGATCGCGCACTGGCCGATCCTGCGCCTCTGGTTCGGACACTGACCATGCTCGCCCGCGTGCGCGAAATCGCCTCGAGCTTCATGCTCACCGAGCTGGTGAAGGGCCTCGTCCTCACCGGCCGCTATCTCTTCTCGCGCAAGATCACCATCTACTTCCCCGAGGAGAAGACGCCGTACAGCCCGCGCATGCGGGGGCTGCACGCGCTGCGCCGCTATCCCCACGGCGAGGAGCGCTGCATCGCCTGCAAGCTGTGCGAGGCGGTGTGCCCCGCGCTCGCGATCACGATCGAGTCCGAGATGCGCGACGACGGCACCCGGCGCACGACGCGATACGACATCGACCTGACGAAGTGCATCTTCTGCGGCTTCTGCGAGGAGAGCTGCCCGGTGGATTCGATCGTCGAGACCTCGTTCATCGAGTACCACGGCGAGGCGCGCGGCGACCTGCTCTACACCAAGCCGATGCTGCTCGCGATCGGCGACAAGTACGAGGAGCGCATCGCCCGCGACCGCGCCCAGGACGCGCGCTACCGCTGACCATGAACCTGCCCGTCATCCTCTTCTGGTTCTACGGCATCGTGCTGATCGCCGCCGCGCTCGCGGTGGTGCTGGTGAGGAACCCGGTGCACGCCGCGCTCTTCCTGGTGCTCTCGTTCTTCAGCGCCGCGGCGCTCTGGCTGCTGCTCTACGCGGAGTTCCTCGCCCTCACGCTGGTGCTGGTCTACGTGGGCGCGGTGATGGTGCTCTTCCTCTTCGTGGTGATGATGCTCGACATCAACCTCGACCGCCTGCGCCAGGGCTTCTGGCGCAACCTCCCGCTCGCGCTCGCCGTGGGCGTGCTGATGGCGGCGGAGATGGTGACGCTGCTGCTTCGCAACGTCACCGGCGGCGGCGGCCCGGCGCCGGGCCCGGATTACTCCAACACGCGCGCGCTGGGCGAGGTGATCTACACCGATTACGTCTTCCCCTTCGAGGTCGCGGCCGTGATCCTGCTGGTGGCGATCGTGGCCGCCATCGCGCTCACGCTTCGCACGCGCAAGGAGACCAAGTACCAGGACCCGGCCGAGCAGCTCTCGGCGCGGCCGGGCGACCGGCTGCGCATCGTGAAGATGGCGCCGGAGACGACCATCACGCGCGAGGCGCCGAAAGGGGAGGGCGCGGAATGAGCGGAATTTCTCCCTCCCCCTTGGGGGAGGGCCGGGGAGAGGGTCGTGCATCACGGCTCGCTACCCTCTCCCCAACCCTCTCCCAGGGGAGAGGGAGCAAACGTGGGACACGTTTTCGCGAAGATGGAGCGACCGTATGACGATCCCCCTCGAGCACTACCTCGTCCTCGGCGCGCTGCTCTTCGCGATCAGCGTGGTGGGCATCTTCATGAACCGCAAGAACCTCATCGTGCTGCTGATGGCGATCGAGCTGATGCTCCTCGCGGTGAACATGAACTTCGTCGCCTTCGCCCACGCGCTGGGCGACCTGGGCGGACAGGTGTTCGTGTTCTTCATCCTCACGGTGGCGGCGGCGGAGTCGGCGATCGGCCTCGCGATCCTGGTCGCGCTCTTCAGGAACCTCAGCTCCATCCACGTGGACGACCTGGGACGCCTCAAGGGCTAGCGGGCGCAGGGAGAGAGAGAACAACAACATGGACCTGATGACGCTCGCCTGCATCGCGGCCTTCGCGCCCCTCGTGGGCTCCCTCCTCGCGGGGCTCCTCGGCTGGAAGCTGGGCCGCGCCTTCGCGCACTCGGTGACCATCCTTTCGGTCGCGATCTCCTTCGCCGCCTCGGTCGCGTGCTTCCTGCAGGTGTGGCACGGCGCGCGGCTGGATTCGGCGGTGTACCAGTGGCTCGCCGGCGACGGCTTCGCGCTGCAGATCGGGTTCCTCATCGACCGGCTCACCGTGACGATGATGTGCGTCGTCACCTTCGTCTCGCTGATGGTGCACGTCTACACCATCGGCTACATGGCCGACGACCCGGGCTACCAGCGCTTCTTCGCCTACATCTCGCTCTTCACCTTCTCGATGATGATGCTGGTGATGGCGAACAACTTCCTGCAGCTCTTCTTCGGCTGGGAAGCGGTGGGCCTCGTCTCCTACCTCCTCATCGGCTTCTGGTTCACGCGGCCGACGGCGATCTACGCGAACCTCAAGGCCTTCATGGTGAACCGCGTGGGCGACTTCGGGTTCATCCTCGGCATCGCCATCGTCTTCACGGTGTTCGGCACGCTCGACTACGGCACGGTGTTCGCCGGGGCGCCGAAGCTCGGCGAGGCGAACGCCATCGTGCGGCTGCTGGGCGACGGCGGCCCCGCGTGGTCGCTCATCACCGTGATCTGCATCTGCCTCTTCGTGGGCGCGATGGGCAAGAGCGCGCAGTTCCCGCTGCACGTGTGGCTTCCCGATTCGATGGAAGGCCCGACGCCGATCTCCGCGCTGATCCACGCCGCGACCATGGTCACGGCCGGCATCTTCATGGTGGCGCGCATGTCGCCGCTCTTCGAGCTCTCGGAGACGGCGCGCTCCTTCGTGATGGTGATCGGCGCGATCACCATGTTCTTCATGGCGCTGGTGGCGCTGGTGCAGTACGACATCAAGCGCGTCGTGGCGTATTCCACGCTCTCGCAGCTGGGCTACATGACGGTCGCGCTCGGCGCTTCCGCCTATCCGGTCGCGATCTTCCACCTCATGACGCATGCCTTCTTCAAGGCGGTGCTCTTCCTCGGCGCGGGCTCGGTGATCATCGCCCTGCACCACGAGCAGGACATGCGCAGGATGGGCGGCCTCGCCAAGTACATGCCGATCACCTACGCGACCGTGCTCATCGGCTCGCTCGCCAACGCCGGGATCCCGCCCTTCGCCGGGTTCTTCTCCAAGGATTCGATCGTCGAGGCGCTCGCCGCGTCGCATACGTGGGGGCATACGTTCGCGTATTTGCTCGCCCTGGCGGGCGTGTTCGTGAGTGCGCTCTACTCCTTCCGGCTCGTGTTCTATGCGTTCCATGGCGCCGAGCGCTTCGAAAGCGGCCACGGAGACCACGGAGAGCACGGAGGACACGGAGAAACCCCTGCCAATGAAGACGTCTACCGGGGCGAGGTCGTCGAGGGGCATGGCGCGGAGAAGAAGGTCCACGCCGCCGAGGAGCCGCACCATGAGCCGATGCACGGCAAGCCGCACGAGTCGCCCTGGGTGGTGACGGTGCCGCTGGTGCTGCTCGCCATTCCCTCGATCTTCATCGGCGCGATGACCATCCGGCCGATGCTCTTCGGCGACTGGTTCGCGGGCTCGATCGTGCCCACGGAAACCATGGAGGAGATGGGACGCGAGTTCCACGGCTGGTGGCCGATGGTGCTGCACTCGTTCGCCTCGCTCCCGCTGTGGCTCGCGCTGGCGGGCATCGCGATCACCTACTGGCTCTACATCGTGAAGCCGGGCTCGGCCGCCGCGGTGAAGCGCAAGGCGGGCTTCCTCGCGACGATCCTCGAGAACAAGTACTACCTCGACGACTTCAACGACTGGTTCTTCGCCGGCGGCATGAGGAAGCTCGGCTCGGGCCTGTGGATGTGGGGCGACAAGACCGTGATCGACGGCATCATGGTGAACGGCACCGCGCGCCTCATCGGCTGGTTCGCTTCCGTCGCGCGCCGCCTGCAGACCGGCTATATCTACCACTACGCGTTCACGATGATCTTCGGCGTGTTCGCGCTGCTCTCCTTCTTCTGGCTCTACCTGCGCAACCCCTAGGCCAACCACAACACCAACGATGTTCCAGGGATACCTGCTCTCGCTCACGATCTGGGTGCCGATCGGCTTCGGCATCGCGGTGCTCGCGATCGGCAACGACCGGGCACCCGCGCCCGCGCGCTGGACCGCGCTCGTGGGCTCGGTCCTCGGGTTCCTCGTCTGCATCCCGCTCTGGACCGGCTTCCGGCCGACCGCGGAAATGCAGTTCACCGAGATGGCGCCGTGGATCTCCGCCTTCAACGTGAACTACCACCTGGGCGTCGACGGCATCGCGATGCCGCTGATCCTCCTGAACAGCCTCATGACGGTGCTGGTGGTGATCGCGCACTGGGAGGTGGTGACCGACAAGGTCGGCCAGTACCTCGCCGCGTTCCTCATCATGTCGGGGCTCATCAACGGCGTCTTCGCCTCGCTCGACGCGATCCTCTTCTACGTGTTCTTCGAGGCGATGCTGATCCCGATGTTCCTCATCATCGGGGTGTGGGGCGGGCCGAACCGCGTGTACGCCGCGGTGAAGTTCTTCCTCTACACGCTGCTGGGCTCGCTCCTCATGCTCGCCGCGTTCATCTACCTCTACTACCAGACCAACGGCAGCTTCGAGATCCTCGATTTCCATGCGCTCGCGCTGCCGATGACGGCGCAGGTGCCGATCTTCCTCGCGATGTTCATGTCGTTCGCGGTGAAGGTGCCGATGTGGCCGGTGCACACGTGGCTGCCGGACGCGCACGTCGAGGCGCCCACCGGCGGCTCGGTGATCCTCGCCGCGATCACGCTGAAGATCGGCGGATACGGCTTCCTGCGCTTCAACCTGCCGATCGCCCCCGATGCGTCGCACTATCTCGCCGGGTTCAT